>CALMUC010000278.1 GCA_937872845.1 uncultured Lachnospiraceae bacterium
ACGTCAGATGATATAGCAGAAGCAAGACAGCCATACAATCCGGCAGCGATAAATGACGAAACAGAAAAAATAATAAAGACCCCAGATGTGCTGGAAGTGGATTGAGTATAAAAGCGATATTTCAGAAGAATTATATAATTTTTTAGATAATGAAGAATATGGATTTACAGTTATTCAAGAGAGCGAGACAAATGAGCAAGTAATTAATGCATGGAATTGTATAATAGATGCTATTGCATTCTTATGTAAAAGTTCATATTTGGAATCAGGAGCAAAATATTTCCCAGAACCAATTGAATTAGTTGATGATACTATTGATCATATGGTTAAATCATTTTTATTATGTAATAAGGGCGATAGAAGTGAAATTGATAAATTATATAGAATGGATATAGATTAGCAAGTAATAACGAAATAAAATAATCATTGTTAATATAGATTTTAAATTTTTTATAGGCGCCGGTGCGCGCTGGTGCCGCGTCGTACAGATTATGGAATATAGATTTTAAATATAGATGTGAAAATATAGAGGTGAAAAATCGTGGATGAAGATATCATGCAGAGGGCGGCAGAGATAGCTGCTGAAATGTCGATAGAAGAAAAGTCTGTTCTTGTAAATGGATTTCGATTTGCAGAGTCGGCTGAATTTTTGAAATATGGATTAAAACATATTCAATTTCTTGATGGAGGTACAGGACTGAATTTTGAGCAGCTGCTTGGAGATCTGCTCAGCAGGGATGATGAATATAAAAAATATATGGCAACGTCTGTATTTAAAAATGTGCGTATGAATTTTTATATGCCTGAAAAGCTTGTATCCGATGAAGAAAAAAATCTGCACAAGTGGCTGACTGGGAAACTTTCAGAACAGTGCAGAGTTGAATGTTTTTCTCCTACCTGTTTTCCTGATGGAAATATTATGGGAGCAACATGGAATCCGGAAATTGTAAAGAATGTCGGAAGTGCTCTTGGTAAGGAAGCATCTGCATATGGGGTGACGAATCTGCTTGGAACGCCTTATGTTAATTTATTAAGAGATCCACGCAGCGGACGTCATTTTGAAGGGTGGTCTGAAGATCCATATCTTGAAAAAAGTCTTGCACCGGAAATTACAAAAGGTGTTCAGGAAGCGGGAGTTGGTGCAAATGTAAAGCATTTTGCCGCAAATAATCAGGAGACATTTCGTGTTGGAATTGATGAGACAATATCAAAAAGAGCAATGGAAGAACTTTATCTTCCGGCATTTAAGGCATGTGTAGAATCAGGAGCAGCAACGGTAATGAGTGCATATAACTCTATAAATAGAGTGAGATGCACTGAAAATAAGGAACTTCTGACGAATAAGCTTCGTGAAGAATGGGGATTTGATGGAATGGTTGAATCTGACTGGGGAGCCGTTCTTGATGATGCAGCAGCTATAAATGCCGGAAATGATATAGCAATGCCGGGATTTAGAAGCAATGAAGAAATTATGAAGGGTATTCGTGAAAAAAGTATTTCAGAAGAAACTCTTGATAAAGCAGCAAAAAGAATTATCAGATTCATGTTGAAATATGATGCTGACAATTCCATTATTTCAAGAATAGCAGAAAGAACAAAGAAAAAATATGAAACATTAAATATTTCAGATAAACCGGAAGATGATAAATGCAATAATTGCAAAATGGAATCTGCAGCGTCTTATGTCCGGAAACGGGCGGCAGCAAAAAATCCACTGAAAAATATAGCTGAAAGTATTTTGTCTGAATCTGAAGAAGCAGCTTATCACGCTGCTCTGGAAGGAATTGTACTTTTAAAGAATAAAAAAACAAAGTATGGAACTATGTTCCCGCTGAAAAGAACCGAAAGTACAGCACTCTTCGGGGCGGGAGCAAAAAAGTTTTTTGAATGTGGAACAGGAAGTGCCGGAATTACAACCGACAGAACTACCAGTCTCCTGACTGAACTTGATAAAAGACTGAATGGAAGAGCTGTATTTGAAACGATAGATGCTGATACGAAAAATGTGATATTTGTTCTTCGAGTTAATGGTATGGAAGGAAATGACAGAAAAGATTTATGTCTTGATAAAGAAGAGGAAGAAAAATTTCTTGATATAATAAAATATGTTAAACATGCTAATGAATCAAATAAAAAATATGATGAACAGGCAGAATCAGTTAATGCTGAGTGCACTTCAGGGATAAAAATTGGAGTGATCCTGAATGTATGTGGACCTGTGGACTGCAGAAAATGGATAGATGATGTAGATTCTGTACTATGTTGTTTTTTACCTGGTTCGTATGGAGCAGCAGCAGCTGCTGCAATACTGACAGGTGAAGAAACGCCATCCGGCAGGCTGCCATATACATTTCCACTCAGATTGGAAGATACACCTGCTTATTTGAATTTTCCCGGAGCAGGAAAACATGTTTATTATGGTGAGGATATATTTGTAGGATACAGGTGGTATAATACAAGGAAAATAAAACCGCTTTTTCCATTTGGATTTGGTCTTAGTTATACGTGTTTTGATTATTCAAATATGGAAGTCAGTACAGATAAAGAGGATGTTACAATAGATTTCGATATTGTGAATATCGGTGAATATTCCGGAGCCGAAACAGCTGAACTTTATATCAAGGATGAGAAGTCAAGATATATGCGGCCTGAACGTGAACTTAAGCGTTTTAAAAAGGTATTTCTGAGACCGGGTGAAATGGGGCATGTTACATTTTCACTTGAGAAGCAGGACTTTGCGGTATATGACGAGGATTTGAACAAATTTGTTGCAGAGGAAGGTACATATGAATTAATTCTGGCATCCTCAGCAATGCCGGAGGATGAAATAAAAAAAGTCATATTTACGGCTGAATGGAATTCGGAATATTCATATGGACTGGATACACCTCTTTTTATACTGCATGATGATGCTGCAGCATTTGATGCTATTTATGATGTGCTTAAGCGTTATAATATAGATGCCGGTAAATTGGATGATGCATATGAGTATAATTCATATGAGACAGTCCGTGAATTTTTTGATGCTGATAAAGCAGAAATAAAAGATAAAATGGCTGAGATACAAAAATATGCAGAAATGAAGCTTGTCTCATTCCAAAGGGATTGCAGATAAAGACTGGAGTGTTTATGGAAAAAGCATTACTTATTTCAGAAAAACCTGATTTGATGAGGAAGATGGAGAACATGTACAGAAAACATGCATCGGAATTTTCATATGAGGTAGATTTTGAATCTCAAAGTGGTCATCTGGTTGAACTCATGGCACCGGATGAAATAAATCCGCTCATGAAAAAACGCGGTACATGGGATAACCTTCCTTTTCATCCTGAAGAATATGGTGGATGGCAGTATAAACTTATAGATGAAAAGTTTCCGAAACAGATGTTCGCAAAGATAAAGAAGGCACTGAAAAGTGGAAAATATGATTTTATTATCAATGACGGGGATCCTGATCAGGAAGGTGAACTACTGATTCATAATGTTCTTGATTATCTCGGAAATACACTTCCTGTAAAACGTGTCTGGACAAATGATGTTACAGAAGGTGCACTTCTGTCTGCAATGAATAATCTTATGGATGATGATAATGATCCGATGCTCGTAAATTTACTTTCTGCAGCTCACGCCAGAGAACATTCCGATTATCGTATAGGAATGAATATTTCGAGGGCCGCAGATCTTCTGATGCATAGACATGACACTTCATGCGGAAGAGTAATGACACCTATGCTGAAACTTATTGTAAACCGGGAACGTGAAATCCGCGATTTTAAACCGGTTACAACATATGGAATATCAATCCGGTATGAAGAAGGTTTTGAAGGACGCCTGATCATAAGCGAAAATATTACAAATGAGCACATTACAGATGGATATGGTACAAATGATATAGAAGCCGGAACCGTATGGTTTGATACAGAAGAAGAGGCACGTCTCCATATTCAGAAGATCAAAGACTCTGATAAAAAAATAATTGTGGATAAGTTTGAAAGTAAACAGGTGAAAACTTATGCACCAAAGCTTTTTAAATTGTCATCACTTCAGGCAGAGGCAGACAGAAGGTTTGGAATTTCTGCAGGGCGTACATTACGTATTGTTCAGGGGCTTTATGAGAAGGAATATGTTTCATATCCAAGAACCGGATGTGAATACCTTTCAAGTCATGAGAATTTCAGTCAGATTATAAAGGCTCTTTCAAATGTTGATGAATATAAATCATTTGTTTCCGAAATCGTGTCGGATAAATCTGCTGTACCAAGGGTACGGAATACAAAAAAATGGATAAATGATGCAGCTCTTCGGGAATCCGGGCATTCTGCGCTTAGACCTACTGTTAAGGCACCTGATATTTCAAAACTCACAAGTGATGAGAAAATTATATATAAGCTGATATCATCAAGGTTTCTGGCTATGTTTCTGCCTCCGATGGTTGAGGAAAGAACAGAACTCATTTCTGAAATGGATGGTGAGTTTTTCAGAAGTATAGGTAAAACACTTATTGACCCTGGATATACGAGAATTTTCGGAACTAAATTTACAGATATGATAATTCCGAGACATAGCAAAGGTGATGAACTTTTTGCAGATGATTTTTCAATTCAGGAAAAAACAACAAAATGTCCTTTACGTTATACAACAGGTACGCTTATCAGCGCCTGTGAAAATCCGCTTAAATATTTAAATGATAAAAGCCTTCAGAAACTCGGACGTGAACTGAGAATAGGTACTGACGCAACACGCTCAGGAATAATTGAAAAATTAATAAGAAAAGGATATGTTGAGGGGACAAAATTCCTGACACCGACTGAAACAGGTGAACAGTTGATTGATAAGCTTGAAGGAATGATTATCACGCGTGTTGATATGACGGGACTCTGGCAGGAAAAACTTGATAAAATCAAATCGGGTAAGATGACCAGAGAAGAATTTGAAGCGAAAATGATGGAAGATACTTCTTCGATGATTGATGAAATAAAGAAAAGGGCAGAAGAAGAGGAAGCAAAGATTGAACGGGTTGAACTGGAGTGGAATAATAATAAGGCATCCTTCAGGCGCGAATGGGGAAATCACAGATTTACGGATGAAGAAGTTGAGAAATTGAAAAAAGGTGAAAGTGTTACATTTATAAGCACCACAAAAAGTAATGAAGAATATGAATTTACAGGTATGCTGAGTGGTAAACAAAAACTTACATTTAAAACTACATTGAGAAAAAAAGTCGGAGCAGAATATTATAAAGGCATATGGAGAAAGAAAGAAATTGAGTTTCCACGTGATTTCAGAGGACACAGGCTTACAGATGACGAGTGCAGTATGCTTATCGATGGTAAAGAAGTGATGGTGTCAGGACTGGAAGGAAGACATAAAGGTATTACATATAGTGTTAATATAAAACTTTCACAGAAAGCAGGCGAAGTTGTATTTGCAACAAGCCTGGCACAGGATCCTGATAAAGAATATATGAGTGCAGACTTTAAGGGAAAGAAGATTTCATTCTGCCGTATATGGGGAGGACACCGTTTTACTGATGAAGAGTGTGAAACACTTTTGAGAGGGGACGAGCTGTCACTGAAAGATTTGAAAAGTAAAAAAGGAACTTCATATGGAGTTGTAGGAAAGCTTTCAGTGGGGAAGACAGGAAATGCCAGATTTATAAAAATAAGATGGATAAGACAGAGCGGTAAAGGCAGATCAGTAAAGACAGATCAGGAGAAAAAGAGCGGTAAAGCAAAAACGGTAAAAACAAAACGATAAAGATAAAGGTGCAAGTGATTAAAATTGTATAAAATCAAATCAGGCAGGAGGATGTTATGAAAACAAAAGTTTATATTGATGGACAGAGTGGAACAACAGGACTTCAGATTTATGACAGAATAGGTGCAAGAGATGATCTGGAACTTCTCAGGATAGATGAAGATAAGAGACATGACATAGATGAAAGAAAAAAATTTATTAATTCAGCAGATATTGTATTTTTATGTCTTCCAGATGAAGGTGCAATCGAAGCTGTAGGGCTGGTTGAAAATCCTGACGTTCGTGTCATAGATGCTTCAACGGCACACAGAACATCGGATGACTGGACTTATGGTTATCCGGAGCTAAGCCGGGAACAGCGTATGAAAATTGCTGATTCAAAACGAGTTGCAAATCCGGGGTGTCATGCAACCGGATTCATTTCTACAGCAGCACCGCTTGTAAAAATGGGAATACTTCCAAAGGATTATCCGGTTTCATGTTACTCTCTTACAGGATATTCCGGAGGCGGAAAGAAAATGATAAGTCAGTATGAAGATGATTCAAGACCTGAGCTTCTTAATTCTCCGGGAATATATGGACTGAATTTAAAGCATAAACATATTCCCGAAATGCAGAAAATGACAGGACTTGCATATAAACCGGTATTTATGCCTGTTGTAGATGACTATTATAAGGGGATGGCTACAACTATCATGTTGAAAAACCGCCTTCTTTGCGGTATTCGTTCTGCTGAAGAAATCTGTGAAAAACTCGCTGACTATTATAAAGACGAATATTTTGTAAAGGTAACTGCATTTGGAACAAATGACAGTAAATTATATGCAAATAAATTAGCAGGTACAAATAAGCTTGAAATTGTAGTTGCGGGTAATGAAGAAGATACAACTGTGACAGCACTATTTGACAATCTTGGGAAAGGGGCATCGGGAGCAGCTGTCCAGAATATGAATATAATGCTTGGATTAGATGAAAGGCTTGGATTGGAATGATTATCACGTGCTGCTTATAAGTCGCTCTTTATAGAACAGAGCATAAAATTCACCGCCTTTTTGGAAGAGGATGTGCATCTGACTGTAAAAACGCATTTAGAAAGTGTTGAATTTATGGAAAAAAGTTATATGGAAATCGCGAAAAAACATTATAAAGAATGGTGTGAAATGATACATGATGATTCAATGAAGTCAGAATTAGAATCAATCAGTCAAAATGATGCTGAGATATGTGATCGTTTCTACAAGGATATTGAATTTGGAACTGCCGGACTGCGCGGAATAACTGGTGCAGGGACAAACAGATTAAATTTACTTACCGTAGGAAGAGTAACAGCTGGGCTTGCGAAATTCATTAACAAAAAGAAAAATGCATCTGGTAAAAAAATATCTGACGAAAAGGTATCTGGTGATAATACATCGGGTGGAGATGCATCGGTTAGAAATTATTCCTGTAAAAATTTGACGGGCGGAGTCGTTATTGCGTATGACTGCAGGTATCATTCCAGAGAATTTTCAGAATTTGCAGCTGAAATTCTTATGGCAGCTGGAATACATGTTTTTATTTTCCCTGAAATGCGGCCAACGCCTGAACTTTCATTTGCAATCAGGAACCTTAAGGCTGTTTCAGGAATAAATATGACTGCATCGCATAATCCTAAAGAATACAATGGATATAAGGTTTACTGGAATGATGGAGCACAGATTTCAGGCGATATATCAGATGGAATAGCATGTGAAATATCAAAACTCAGCCTGTTTGATGATATTCCCAGAATGACATTTGATGAAGGAAAGGACAGAGGACTTCTTCATATGCTGGGGGAAGAAACGGATAGAAAATATCTTGATTATGTAAAAGCACAGCAGCTTTATAGTGATGAGGAACTTGATAAAAGTGTTTCTGTTGTATATACACCTCTGAATGGAGCAGGAAGTATTTCTATGCAGCGTATTGCTGCTGAACGAGGGTTCTCTGGGTTTCACATTGTAGAGGAACAAAAGGATCCGGATCCGGAATTCAGTACAGTAGGATATCCTAATCCTGAGGATAAGAAAGCATTCAGACTTGCAGAAGAACTTGGAAAGAAATTTAATGCTGATATTCTGATAGCAACGGATCCGGATAGTGACAGAATGGCGGTTGAAATATCAGATGGAAAAGAAGGCTTCATAGCACTGAATGGAAACCAGACAGGTGCTTTGCTTATTATGTATAAAGCTGAGGCTATGTCAGCCGTATGCATGCCGAATGGTGGAGATAAATTATCATCGGGGGATTTTCTGCATAAAATAAATTTCAGAAAAGAAAAATATGCACTTATAAAATCCATTGTAACTGGAGACATGGGGCGGAAAATTGCGGATAAATATGGGATTTATACGTTTGAAGCTCTTACAGGATTTAAGAACATTTGTGGAAAAATCAATATGCTGCAGGATGCCGGATTTTCATATTTTTTTGGTTATGAAGAAAGCATTGGATGTGCGCCGTCTGACGGTGTGCGGGATAAAGATGGAATTGCAGCGGGAAGCCTGATAATGGAGATGGCGGCATATTATAAAAAGCGCGGTATTAAAATGCGTGACGTTTTGAAAAAATTGTATGATGAGTACGGATATTTTGCTGAAAAACAGGTGTCTCTTGTAAAAAATGGCATTGAGGGCGCAACGGAGATAAAGAAAATCATGAATAAATTCAGGAATTCTGTGCTTTCTTCATTTGGTGAAGAAAAAGTAACGGAGTGCGTGGATTATATTTCAGGATATAAAGAAGGGCTGGACTATATTGCCAGGTCTGATGTTTTAAAATATACGATGGGAAAAGACACATGGTTTGCTGTCAGACCGTCAGGAACAGAACCAAAAATAAAGTTCTATTTTTATACATGCAAAAATTCAAGAGAAGATGCAGAAGAAGAAATTCGTATTTTATCTGAAAATGTGATGGCGTTTGCAGAAAATTCATAAAATGTGACACGAAAATCTGAAAAATCAGAATACGAAAAATAACTATAGAAAAGAGAATTATAGAAAAATCACGAATATTATAAAAATCTTTATAAAAAAAAGTAAAATTTATAATAGTGAATTGAAGAATTCCCGATTATAATCAAAATGCAGAGTTGAATTTTAACAGGAATCAGGCATGTGACATATGCAAGGCCGAAATAGGCATATCTGATGTACTGATTGAATTTCAGGAGCGTATAAAAATTCAAAAACACATTGTGGGATACAAAAGATTTATATGGGAGGACACAATATGGCAAAAGTATATGTTGCATCGGAAAATCGTTATGAGAATATGAAGTATAATTATGTAGGGAAAAGCGGACTTAAATTTCCGGCAGTTTCTCTTGGGTTCTGGCATAATTTTGGCAATACGGGAAATATAGATACAATGCGGATGATGATGAGAACAGCATTTGATCTTGGTATTACGCAGTTTGATCTTGCAAATAATTATGGACCTGAATATGGAAGTGCCGAGCAGAATGCGGGAAGAATTTTAAAAGAGGATTTTACTGCGTACAGAGATGAACTGGTTATTACTTCTAAGGCGGGATATGACATGTGGCCAGGACCTTATGGTGATCATGGAAGCAGAAAATATCTGATTGCAAGCTGCGATCAGTCTCTTAAAAGGCTGGGACTTGAGTATGTTGATATATTTTATCATCATCGTCCGGATCCGGAAACGCCACTTGAGGAAACTATGGAGGCATTGAATCAGATTGTGAGAAGCGGAAAAGCACTTTATGCCGGTATATCAAATTACAATTCAGAGCAGACTGAAGCTGCTGTTAAGATCGCCCGTAAGATAAGTCTGCCATTGATTGTGAATCAGCGAAGGTATTCTATTTTTGACAGAAAAATTGAGCGAGAGGGACTTAAGGAAGAATGCAGTAAAACCGGTATAGGGATTATAGCATTTTCACCACTGGCACAGGGACTTCTTACTGACCGATATATAAATGGTATCCCTGCTGACAGCAGGATTGCACGAGATGCACGTTATTTGAAACGTGATGATCTTACAGATAAGAAAATGGATGCTATCAGAAAACTTAATGATATGGCCAGAGAGAGAGGCCAGTCTCTTGCTGATATGGCGCTTGCGTGGGTAGAAAAAGACCAGATTGTTTCGTCTGTTATTATAGGAGCATCAAAACCAGAACAAATAATAGATAATGTCAGATTCCTTAAAAATGATTCATTTGAAAAGGAAGAGTTGAAAAAAATTGATGAACTGACTGCAGGACTAGAATGATTAAATGATTGTTTTTAGTACATAAAATAGTACATAAAATAGTACATAAAAAAAGAAGAGATATTACTTTCTCTTCTTTTTTTTGTCGTTTTTTTCTGCATTTTTCTTTGCAAGGGCTTCAAGCTGCTGCTGAATTTTTTTTGTTTCAGCCTTTTTGCTGTCTTTATTTTTTGTACCGAATTTACTCATAATGAAATCTCCTTGGTATTGAATATATTAAATTGCTGCGAAAAAGTCAAACAATAAAAATGCATATACCAATTACTGTTTAAAACTATATTCGACAAGAATCATCTGTAGATTATATCATATTATGTGGGAAAAAGTATCTGTATAAATTTTTGAATTTATATATAATGATTTGTTATTAAATTAAAAAATTCATGTATGGACTAAAAAAGGTTGACTGAACAAGGGATAAAAAGTATTATTTTATGTAGTGTCTGTCAAGTGATGGACAATTTATTTTAAGGAGACGAAAAGCGTGAGAAGATTTGCTTCGGAGCAGGAAAGAGCCGCAAGTGACCGAATGGTTCTGGATTATGCTCTATATATGATGGTCAGCAGTTATTTTAAAAAGGCAACTTGCACGACTAAGAGACAGGAAGGCAGACTTTATCTTCAATATAAGAATGCAAAGGATGACAAGCAGGTTGAGGATGAAGAGTGGTGCGATTTATTTGTGCAGATGCATCTTATGGACAGAATCCCTCAGGAATTTTGGGATTCTAATGTAGAGATTGCATTAATCGGACA
>CALMUC010000279.1 GCA_937872845.1 uncultured Lachnospiraceae bacterium
TGAGGGTGGACGTACAGTAGGATCTGGACGTGTTGCTACAGTTATCGAGTAATTAAATATTATTCAGTAAATTCAAGGGTTTCGGAGATTTCTCCGGAACCCTTTTTACATGCGATAATAATGAAGATGGGTGTGAGCGGTGCCAAAACGGTGCCAAAAAGAAAAACTCCGTTGAATTTTGCTATTCAACGGAGCTTTTTTCTTACCATCCCTTAATCTGTTTTACCTGTTCTGCCCGTTCGGGATCTCTGTGATATTGTAGTTTGAATTGTATCGTTTCAACCACTTCTTTCCTAGCTTCATCATCCAACTGATAAAAAGAAGTCAGAAGATTATCCACATCCGGCATACTATTTTTACCGAATAGGTACATAAGTGGATAGAGAGAGTTTTTCAAGTAGGTTTTGACTCTGCTTGCATCCAAGGCTCCATTCAATCCATCTGGGAGAGTGGGATATATTTCTTCTTCGGTAATAGCTCCAGAGAAAGGACTTGCAGAGCATATCTCATTCACATCAATATCTAAAGCATTGGCAAGACGAAGTGCAAAGTCAAAGCGGATATTGGAATCTTTTTGAATAATCGTGTATAACGTGGTGGCACTAATGCCGGTTTCTTTTGCAATTCTGCGTACATTTGTACCTTTTTCATCAAGGTACTCTTTTAATTTCTTTCCATCGCCCATAAGTAACCTCCTATTTTCATAGACAAAGTAATTACGAAAAACATAAATCCAATTGTTATCATATCACATTTACGAAAAACATAAAAGTGAAAATTACATAATTTTAGAATTACGAAAACCGTAAAATATTATTTACGAAGTATTGACATTATTTACGGACAGTGATAATATGAATTTACGAAAATCGTACACAACAAAAATACAAGAGTTGTAACGGAATTGTAGAATGAGAAGGGAGGATGAATATATGGCGAACTATCAATATATGATGAGTGCGGATGATGTGGCTAAGGAACTGGATTGTTCCAAGTCGTATGCTTACAAGTTGGTTAAGGCAATGAATAAGGAACTTGCGGAGCAGGGATATATCACAATGGCAGGACGGATTCCAAGAGCATATTGGGCAAAAAAGATGTTCGGATACGAGCTGGCTGCGAACTAAGAGAGGAGAAGAAAGGAATGGCTTACAAAGAAAAAGACACGAAGAAATGGACTGCCCAGTGGTTTGAAACGAATGCAAAGGGCGAAAAGAAAAAACGAAGAAAGAGAGGATTTTCCACAAAAAAGGAAGCTCTGGAATATGAGCGACAGAAAAAACTCAATAGCAGTCGAAGTATGGATATGAAATTGAGTGAATTTATGGAGGTATATTTTGAGGACAAACAGAATGAACTCAAAGAACGTACCATGAAAAACAAACGTTATATGATGGAACAGCATATTATTCCGTATTTTGGAAATCAAATGATGAGTGAAATATCAGCTTCGCAGATTATTCAGTGGCAGAATGAAATGCAGACAAAAGGCTTTTCGGAATCATATCTGCGAATGATACAAAATCAGCTAACCAGCTTGTTTACTCATGCTTCAAGGATTTACGATTTGCATACGAATCCATGCAAGAAGGTAAAGCGGATGGGAAACTCGGACAGCAGAAGCTTGGATTTCTGGACAACAGAGGAGTATCAGCAGTTTATTCAGACTATAGAACCGGGAACAAGATATTATCTCATCTTTGAAATTCTTTTCTGGACTGGTTGCAGAATTGGAGAACTACTTGCATTAACTCCGGCAGATATAAACTTTGAAAGAAATCAAATCAGCATCACAAAAACGTACTATAGGACAGAACGAAAGGATGTGATTACAGAACCAAAGACAAAACAATCTGTGCGAACAATAGAAATACCGGAATTTTTGAAGCAGGAAATAAAGCAATTTATTGAAGGGCATTATGGTATGCCGGAGAATGAAAGACTTTTCCCTATCGTGCAGGAAGCGGTACAGCATAAGATGAAGCACAATATGGAAAAAGCCGGAGTAAAGAAAATCAGGGTGCATGATTTAAGGCATTCGCATGTAGCATATCTCATCAACAAAGGGATTGAGCCGATTCTGATAAAGGAAAGATTAGGGCATAAGGATATAAGAATTACCCTAAATACTTATGGTCACTTATATCCGGATCAGCAACGGAGAATTGCAGATTTGCTGGATAATGAACAAGAAAAAAGTCCCAACAGCGGCAACTGTCAGGACTAAAGATAACCGGATAAACCTCTGTTATCCTATGTATATACAAGCTAAGTATAGCAGAGGTTTTCTCCGGTAGCAATTATAAAATTAAAATTGGAGGAGAAAATGACAGAACAGAAGATTGAATTAAAGATGATTAGAATGTCAGAGGTACAGTCGCAGGAGATTGAGTGGCTGTGGTATCCATTCATTCCTTATGGCAAGCTGACAATTATTCAGGGTGATCCGGGGGATGGAAAGACAACAATGGTGTTGAATCTGGCGGCAAAGCTGTCAAAGGGCGAAGCACTGGATGAAAATATGAAAGTCACAGAGCCGGTCAATGTAATATACCAGACTGCGGAGGATGGTCTTGCGGATACAGTAAAACCAAGATTAGAACTTGCCGGAGCAGACTGCGAGAGAATTATCGTTATTGATGAGAGTGACAAGTCACTGTCTATGGTAGATGAACGCTTGGAAGAAGCGATTGTAAGGACTGGTGCAAGGCTCTTGATTTTAGACCCGATACAAGCCTATCTGGGCGGTGGCATGGATATGAACCGAGCAAACGAAGCAAGGGATATGACAAAGAAATTAGGAGCATTGGCAGAGAAAACAAAGTGTGCAATTATCCTTATCGGTCATATGAATAAGGCTTCCGGCAATAAAGCGGCATACCGGGGCATGGGTTCCATAGATTTCTTTGCAGTGGCAAGAAGTGTTCTTCTGGTCGGCAGGGTAGAGGGAGAACCGAATACCAGAGCAGTTGTCCAGATAAAAAATAACCTTGCAGCATTTGGACATCCAAAAGCATTTGCCTTATCAGAGGAAGGCTTTCAGTGGATTGGAGATTATGAGATTACGGTGGATGAGGTGCTTGGCGGCATTGCACCAAAGGCAAATAAAATGGAGCTGGCAAAGCAGATGTTACGTGAACTTGCGGAAACACAGAGTGCGGTTTTGAGCAACGAAATATTTGACCGGGCAGATGAACTGGGAATTTCTAAACGAACACTGGAAAACGCAAAGAAAGAGCTGGGTATCCGGGCAAGAAAAATCAACAACGCATGGTACTGGGAACTGGATAAAGTAAAGCCGGAATAAGGGAAGAACGCAACAATGCAGAGTATATGGAAATGCGGTCTTGAACATTGCAAGGTTGCAAAAGATATAGACATTGCGTTGTTGCGGTCTTGCAGAAAGGATTGGTGGATTGAAATGAAGAATGTGCAGATTTCTCAGGAACTGTTCTTTTTACTTGTGAGATATTTTCTCATAGGGCAGGAAGAAACGGAGCCGGAGATAGTTAAGGCATTGGAGAAAAAGATGGATGCCCTGGTAATGAGAGAGCTGTATACGCAGTATAAAACTGCACCGACAGAGGAAGAAAAGGAAAAGGCACGTAGGGAATATCTGGACAAGCGTGGTGTGCCGGACAGTTTCCGATGGTAATTTCCTTAGACGAATAAAACGGGAGCGTGGCACGCACCCGTATGATACGGTTAAGGAAAAATGGTACGGTGGTAGCGATGCCAATGTGACCGGAACGGGCACAACTGCCGCAGGCAGAAAAGCTTCCGGCAGGACGCAAAAACCGATTTATCGGGTTGCATTTTTGATGGCGGTAGCTGTCAAAAGTGCTTTTGCGTTACTTTCGACGAAAGTAACAAAGCCTATGTGCCGTAGTCGGCACTTATTACAGATAAAAAAGGAGGA
>CALMUC010000280.1 GCA_937872845.1 uncultured Lachnospiraceae bacterium
CTCTTCTTCAAGGGCTTTCGCTGCTGCTGCTGCCGCTGCTGCTTCTGCTGCTTTTCTCTTCTTTTCCTCTTCTTCAAGAGCTTTTGCAGCCGCTGCCGCTATCAATGCTTCTTCAGCTTTTTTCTTCTTTTCCTCTTCCTCAAGAGCTTTTGCTTCCGCTGCCGCTTTAGCAGCAAATTCATCAGCAAGCCTTTGCGCTTCTTCTTCAGCTTTTTTAGCTTCTTCTATAAGTTTAGCGGCCTCTTCTGCCTTTTTACGAGCTTCTTCCGCTTCTTTTAATGCCTCTTCTTTTGCTGCCTTTCTCTGAGCATCGGCAGCTTTTCTTCTTTGTTCTTCTGCCGCTCTCTTACGTTCCTCTTCAAGTGCTCTTGCTCTGGCGGCATTCTCGGCTCTCTTCTTTTCTGCCTCTTCAGCCTTCTTACGAGCAATCTCTTTTGCAGTTTCCGCAGCTTCCTCAGCCGCTTTCTTCATTATAGCTTCTCTTTCAGCAGCTTTTCTTTTTGCTTCCTCTATCTTCTTAAGTCTTTCAGCTTCAGCTTTTCTTTCAGCTGCTTCTGCTGCTTTTCTCTTTTCTTCTTCTTCTTTTCTCTTTGCAATAGCTTTTTCACGTGCAGCAGCAATTCGTCTTTGTTCATCTTCTGCACGTTTCATTCCAGTAGCTTCTGCTTTTTTACGGGCTTCTTCTGCCTTTACTTTTTCTTCTTTTTCAGCTTCTTTCTTTTCTTCTTCAATTTTACGACGGGCTTCTCTTTCTACCCGTTTCTTTTCTTCTTCTATATCATTACGTCCATCATTGCCCTCTGCAATTTTTTCAGCCTGTGCTGCAAATGAACTATCATCGTCATCATCCAAATCATACATACTATTTACATCATTTGTAGGTGTTGAACGATTTGTCGGAAGAACACTGTCAAGATCAAGTGGTTTCTTTTCATTGTTCAGAACTTTTTCATCATCCTTCACCCATCCACTTGAATTTCCTGAAACAGTTTTTGTACCATTATCAGAAAATGAAACCTTGCCCTTTTCAGTATTTGCAATAACTTTTACTGTATCAGTGTTCTTTTCGGCTTTTTCAGGTTGAAGATCAAGTCCAAGTCCACCTTCTGAAGATAACGTTGAACTTCCAAGCCCTCCCGTTGGCATATTACCCAAGCCACCGCCAAGTCCTCCGCCGAGTCCTCCACCGAGTCCTCCACCAATTGACGACTGCTTTTTATCTTTGCTCTCAGAATCATCCTTTTTACTTTTTTCTTTAACATCACTTAGATCTGCAGAGCTATCACCCGTTTTCTTTTCTTCATTTTTCTCAGCCTTTTGCTTATCAGCCACCTTACTTTTGGTCGGTTCATAAGGAACTCCAAGTTGTTCAGCTCTTTTCTTTTTCTTTCTTTCTTCTATTTTTTCAAGTTCTTCAGGACTAAGAGTCTTATATTTCTTTGCTCCGGCGCTTTTATCATCAGCAGGTTTTTTCCCTGCCAATGCCATAGCTTCCTGCTCCCTCTCAAGCTTTTCCGCTTTAGCAGCACGTTCCTTCTCAACCTGTGCTTTCACTGCAGCTATAAGCGCTTCTCTCTGATCAATAGCCACTGGTAAACCCTCCTTTTTGTAACTTCCTTCTGATATAAGTAATACCGAATCGTCTTAAATTTTAATTCCCAAAGATGCAAGATAATCCTTTGTTTCCTGCAATTTCACATCTTCTTCTTTTAATCCTTCATCTATCTTTTTGCTTTCCTCATCTGCTATATCATCAAATTTATTTTGATAATCCGATTGTAATTCATTATGCATCGGAAATAAATCTGTCTTGAATTCTGGAAAATCATCTTCAGATTCACAAATAATATTCTCTATAGGAATTTCACCGTCTTCTTCTGAATCTGCTCTGATGTCAATATATTCTTTCTCCGTAAGTTCACTATCCGTATCTGAATCTTGATTATCATTTTCAAAGAATCTGTCATCCAAACTAAATTGTTTTGTATTGACTTCTTCCTGCATAATTTCAGATTCTTCATGCGCTTTCAAAATAGCTTCCAAGTCTGATTCTGCTGAAATATTTTCAAGCTCCTTATATTCAGGTTCCTCTATAACGCTTTCCGGTTCTTCATACTCAGATTTTTCATGAATGCCTTCAAAATCTTCATATTCAAATTCTGCTGTATTACTTCCCGATGTCTCAGACTCGGATTCTTCCGGAATACCTTCAAATTCTTCAGTTCCAGGTTCTGCTGTAATACTTTCCGGTTCTTCAAATTCGGATTTTTCCGGAATACCTTCAAGTTCTTCAGTTCCAAGTTCTTCTGTAATTCTTTCCGGTTCTGCCGATTCAGTTTTTTCCTGAATACTTTCAAGATTCTCCAATTCTGATTCGGCCAGAACATTTTCAGTATTTTCAGTTACATTATTTTCCAAAGTCTGACCGCATTTATATTGAACTTCATCATTTACTATATCTTCTTCTGTTTCAACTGATTTCGATTCAATATTTATGCTGAAATCACTTAATCTTTCAAAAATTTTTTTATTTGCTTCAAAATTTGAATCATCATCCAGTTCAGAAATCGTCTCCGATTCCGGTGCAAATCCATCATCAAAATCATATGTTACAAAATCCCGCGTACTCAAATCTATTCCAATATTCTCATCTGATTTATTATCAGTTTCTGCTTCTTTTATGACAATTTTGTTAGAATTTTGCAATGATTTTACTTTTTCATCTTCTGCAGGTCTTTCCTGTAAGCAATCATCACCCAGTGAATCATTTTCTAAATCAGTCTGATCTGAAATATTCATATACAGATCTTTATCATCACTTTCAGGTTGTAAATTGCTTTTATCATTTTCTGAAGAAATTTCTTCAGGCTGTTCACCTGATATACTTTGTTCATTATGCTTTAAATCTGATGTTTCATCTATACTATTATCCAGCTCTTCATCTGAGTCTTCTTTAGTATCTGTTTCTTTTGTTTTCTTAAACTTCTTTACTATAAATGCCTTCAATCCTTTTGTTACAGGATCTGTATCATCATTTTCACTTACATCATTTTTTTTATCTGCGGAGTCAACAGGACTTTCATCAGTATCTTCTTTATCTTCACTATCTTCAGATGTTTTCCCATCCTTTTTTCTGAAAATGCCCTTAAGTTTGTCCGATGTCAATATATCTTTTGAGTCATCATCAACCAATTCTGTAATAACTGCAGCGGCCTCATCCGGATTAAGTCTTAAATGATCTTTCTTCAACTGTACCCGTTCGTCATCTCTTATATCCTTTTCAGCCGGATCATCATCTTGTTTTTCAGATTCAGCATATTTCAAAAAAGCTTCTTCAGGTTTTTTACTGCCTTCAAGAACTTCTGAAATGATCGGTATATTCGGACTATTTTTATACGTTGCCATATAATCAGCTGCAAACATTTCCAATTCTTCTTTACCCATATATGCAGAAATCAGAAACAGTTCAAAGCTCCATCTTTCATCCATATTATCTCTAAAATAAGGATAAAGAATTGAATAAAGTTCCTCAGGACTTTTATTTTTCGCCCTTGCCATAATAAACTTTATTGCACGCAGTTCTTCAGGGCTTCCTGCATCATTTTTGATATACTGCTCATAATATATATCAGCAAGTTTAAAATATCCGCATTTTAAATATAAATCAATCAGTGAAAAAATAATACGATTGGCCTCAGGTGCCATAGAATGTGCTTTAACAAAAAGTTTTCTCGCTTCTTTCTCTCGTCCAACATTCTCATAAATTTCACCGCAGACATTTAAAAATTGAGGATTGAGTGACTTTTCAAGTTTTTGAGAATCCAGAATTTCAACTGCAAGATTATACTCTCTGCGAGCAGCAAGTTCTTTTATTTTATTAACACTTGTCATACTTAATCCGGAACTCAATTTTTGCACCTCATAATTCAAGTAATATATCTAGCAAATTCACAATACATAGTGGAATTTTATCACGGATATGCAATGCACGCAAGAAAATGGATTCCACTGACATTATCCGGTTTATTTTAAAATCAATATAAGCCTATAGAAAATCATTGCAGCATTCATCCTATAGAATCATTATCTTCAAATACACGTTCAACTTTTTCTATTACTGATTCCTTCATATTTCCTCTGGTTTTTTCATACTGAAGACCCGATTCCATAATTTCGAGAAGCTGCATACGGAATTTTGCATCAATCTCTTTTATATATTGCATAAGAACTTCTTTTATCTCCACCACATATTCTTTTTGTTTCATTTTATCTATCATTTCTTCATAGTTAAAACCAGCCTTAACTTGTATATCTTTTTGTTTTCTTCCGCAGACAACACATTCTTCTGCACCTGCCTCATTTACATGTCCACAGTTGCATGTCCATATCATTCCGTCTGTACGATATTTTTCTACAGCATCAATTCCACGCTTATCTTTCAAATTCTGAAGTCTGCGGTTACTCATCATGATATTAATCGGAATATCATTGCATGCATAAACACCTCGTGGTGTAGCATATTTATTCAATATAACTTTTGCATCTTTTAGCAATGCTATATCATTAGCTGAAATCTGGCTGCTTACAAATTTCGAATCAATTATTGAAAGATTATTATTTTTTTCATATACAAAATCTACATTTTTTATAACAAGATGTTCATCATAAAGATTTGTAAACTCAACATCTGCGCGAATAGCCTGAATGTCATCATTATTATAATTATAGCATTTAAGCTGCATATTAATTTCCTGTGAATTACCATCAAGAATAATCTTAACAGCTCTAGGTACAAGCCTGTTATAATAATTTGTAACAAACAATTCTTTATGAACTGAATCGTCAATCACAACTTTACGATTTAAATTAACAGCAGTTCCACTTATTATAATGCCAAATGAACCCGCTTCAAACTGTGCATAATGCATCCTCACCCCAATAACAGCACCTGCACCTCTCTTTTTCGCCTGTTTTATAAGACGTCTTTCTGCCACTTCCCGACAATCTTCAAGTTTTGCCATATCTTTTTCCGAAACGTCTGCAACATTCGCTGCTATACCCTTCAAAAAATTTGAACCAAGTATTGCCTGACTTGAAATAATGTCTTTGTATTCTGTAATTTCATATCCCTCAAAACCTGATCCTGTTGTAAGCATAATTGAATCTGACATAAATTTAATCCCCCTATCCATAAAAATACACTTTAGCCATTATACCATTCGAAGATGATAAATCAATTAATTTTTGTGTATTTTGTACAGATTTGAGTTTTTTTTTGTCTGTTTTTATTGTTTTTGAGTTTTACATTTTATACACTTTTTGGTTTTTGTATGTAACAAAATGATATGTAAGGTCAAAATATGTCATTTCTTCACTTTTTCCTGTAATAATCCAGTTTTCTTTTGCATCAAGATTTGGAAAAAAAGTATCAGCATCATATGTATAGTCAATTTTGGTAATAATAGCACTATCAGCATATGGTTCAAGAAGTTCATAAACCATGCCTCCTCCTATAACATAGATATCATCAGTTTTATATTTTTTCAAAATTTCAAGCAATTCTTCTTTCGAATGAACCGCCACTGCATCCGGTACATTAAAATTTTTATTTTTTGTCAGAATAATATTTACACGATCCTTCAATGGTTTTCCGCTCGGAAATCCAGCAAGTGTTTTCCTGCCAAGAACAACAACGTGACCGGTTGTAAGTTTCCTGAAATTTTTCTGGTCTTCTGGTATATGAACCAGCAAATCTGTATTTTTACCAATTGCCCATTTTTCATCAACAGCAGCTATTAATTTCATATTTTCTCCTTAAATTGTCAGCAATATCTGTTTAATTAAATCAGTTTTCCTATGCATAATCATTTTTATACCGCCACCGGTATTTCTTTAATTTGCGGACCAGTTTTATAATCTTCTACTTTAAAATCATCAGGAGTAAATTCATAAAAATTATGAATTTCCTTATTCAATGTCACTTTAGGTGCCGGATAAACAGGTCTTTTTATCAGTTCCTTTATTATAGGAATATGCCTGTCATAAATATGAGCATCCGCTATTACATGTACAAGTTCTCCAGGTTCAAGCCCAACTGATTGAGCAATCATCATCAAAAGTGCCGAATACTGTACAACATTCCAATTACCGGCCGTAAGGACATCCTGAGATCTCTGATTTAATATTGCATTAAGTTTTTTTCCTGTAACATTAAATGTAACACTATATGCACACGGGTATAAATTCATCTCATGAAGATCCTGGTGAACATATATATTTGTCATAATCCGCCTGCTATATGGGTTTGTCTTTAGGTCATACAGTACACGGTCAACCTGATCAAAGTCACCCTCTGCGTATTTGTGTTTAACACCAAGCTGATAGCCATATGTTTTGCCAATAGAGCCATTTTCATCTGCCCATTCATCCCAGATATGGCTTTTCAAATCATGTACATTATTTGATTTTTTCTGCCATATCCATAAAACTTCATCAATAGCAGACTTTATGTACGTCTTTCTCAATGTTATCGCCGGAAACTCTTCACTGAGATCATATCTGTTTATTATTCCAAACTTCTTTATTGTATATGCATAACTTCCATCTTCCCATTTAGGCCGTACTTTTTCGCCTTCCGTGCTTACTCCATTTTCAAGAATATCTTTACACATTGTAATAAAAATATTATCCGCTTTTGACATATCCCATATTCCTCCATGAAAAAATGCAATTTCTTTTATAAAATACATGTTCAAGCGCAAAAATCAAGTATTTAAGCGCATTAGCAACACAGATGCACTTATGTATGATAACATAAAAATCATCGTTGACGAAACATTTAAAAAAATTTATCGGAGGTAAAAAAATGTATCCAAAAATCTTTTGGGGTGACTTGCTTCGTCAGATTCGTGTTCAAAGAGTTTTGACACAAGTGGAAGTTGCCAACATACTACACGTTTCAAGGCAGGACTACAGTAATTTAGAGACCGGTCGCACTCATCCGTCGCCAGAGGAAATCGAAATCCTGTCAAATATCTATGACGTAGACCTGATTCGATACGCATCAGACTGTATGCCCTTAGAATATCTGGAGGAACAAAAGGCATTCAAATACAACCTGAGCTGCGGCATAATCCAAAAAAACAGAAATAAAAAGGGTCGAAAAAAATTCACTTCTATTTCCGAACCCGGTTCTGCAACAGAATTTCTCGATTCAGAAGAAGAATTTTAATCAAATCTCTATTGAGAATTAATTAAATTTTTCGCTAAAATTTTAAAAATACATAAAAAAATAAAGAACTGTGAAGATATTTCAATCATTCTCAGTTCTTTATTTTTTGCAGTTTTTTTAATTTTCTTCTACCGCTGATGGAATTTCAGCTATATCTACAAGTGACAATGCTTCCGGTTCCATAGACTCAAGCGAAGAAAGAAGGGCATTTGCAGTATCTAATGATGTAAGTACTGTAACTCCTGTCTCTATCGCGTGGCGCCGAATTAAAAATCCGTCCTTACTGTGCTGAATTCCAGGCATTGGAATATCAATAACAAGATCTATCTCATGTCCAAGAACAAGATCCAAAAGATTTGGTGATGGTTCTTCAATCTTATTTATTTTTTCAGTTCTGACACCATGTTCAAGAAAAGCCCTGTTAGTACCTTCTGTTGTATAAATTTTATAGCCAAGTTTTTCAAACCTTTTTGCAACTTCCACACCGTCAAGCTTATCTGAATCGCGGACAGTCATAATCATATTATGATATTTTGTAACATTAATACCGGCACCTATAAACGCTTTATAAAGTGCTTCATTATAATCCTTTGAAATTCCT
>CALMUC010000281.1 GCA_937872845.1 uncultured Lachnospiraceae bacterium
ATTTTGTTCCTTGTATTTGTTGTACTTGGGGGAATAGGATCAACGCGCGGATCAATTGTTGCAGCGATAATTCTTACACTTATTCCGGAAGTTTTGCGCTCTATCGGTGATTATCGGATGCTCATTTACTCTATTGTAATGATAACAATGATGATTCTGAACTGGAATCCGAAATCAAGAGCATTTATAGAAGCACATAGTCCATTTAAACGCAAAAATAAGGTATATATATCTGGAAAAGGTGAAGTAAATATAGAATCTAAAACAGATATAACTGAAACAACAGCAGCTAAAAAAGCTGCAAGTGAAATAAAGGAGGAAAAATAATATGGCACTCCTTGAAATTTCAAATCTTTCGATACAATTCGGAGGCCTCAGGGCTGTTGATGATTTTAACCTTGAAATAGAAAAAGGTGAACTATATGGGTTGATCGGACCGAATGGTGCTGGAAAAACTACCGTTTTTAATTTGCTTACAGGTGAATATAAACCTACAACAGGTATTATCAAGCTTGATGGTACAGATATTACTGGTAAAAAAACAATAGAAATTAATAAATGCGGAATAGCAAGAACATTTCAGAATATTCGTCTTTTTAAAGACCAGTCAGTTCTTGATAATGTAAAAATCGGACTTCATAATCAGTACCCATATTCAACAGCAGCAGCAATATTTCGACTTCCTTCTTATTTCAGACAGGAAAAAGCTATGAATGAAAAAGCAATGGAACTCCTTTCGGTGTTTGATCTTGATAAAGAGGCAAATGTTCTTTCATCAAATCTTCCTTATGGTAAACAAAGGAAACTTGAAATTGCAAGAGCACTGGCAACTGATCCGAAACTTTTGCTTTTGGATGAACCTGCAGCCGGAATGAATCCGAATGAAACAGCAGAACTTATGGAAAATATAGCATTTATTCGTAAAAATTTTGGAATTACAATATTACTTATTGAACATGATATGAAACTTGTTTCGGGAATATGTGAAAGGCTTACAGTTTTGAATTTCGGTCGTACACTCAGGTGTGGAAAAACTGCAGATGTTCTTTCTGATCCTGAAGTTATAAAAGCATACCTTGGTGAATAGACGGGAGGAAAAAATTATGTCATCAAATGAACCAATGCTGAAGGTTGAACAACTTTCGGTAAACTATGGTGTCATTCCCGCACTTAAGGGAATAGATTTTGAGGTAAATGAGGGCGAAATCATTGCACTTATCGGTGCCAATGGTGCCGGTAAAACAACTATACTTCATACTATAACAGGACTGGTTGAAAAGAAAAGCGGCAAAGTGTCATTCATGGGGCACGACATTACAAAAACGCCTGCAAATCATATAGTCAAGATGGGAATTGCACATGTCCCAGAAGGGAGACGTGTATTTTCGGAACTTACAGTATTGCAGAACCTTATGCTTGGCGCATATACAAGGAAAGATGCATCAGAGAAAAAAGATACTCTTACAGAAGTATATGAACATTTTCCCAGACTTAAAGAACGTGAAAAACAGATGGCGGGAACACTTTCAGGTGGTGAGCAGCAGATGCTTGCCATGGGGCGAGCACTGATGTCAAAACCTAAGTTGATACTTATGGACGAACCGTCAATGGGACTTTCACCGATTTTTGTAAATGAAATTTTCAGTATTATTGAGAAGGTTTCAAAGAGAGGAACGACAGTACTTCTTGTTGAACAGAATGCAAACAAGGCACTTTCAATAGCTGACAGAGCATATGTTCTGGAAACCGGGACAATAACAATGGAGGGAAAAGGTTCTGAACTTCTTACAAATGAAGCAATAAGGAAAGCATATCTTGGTGAGTAGTCTCAGTATCTGGCTGTTTTTGAAAATCGCTGAAAGGGGTGTATATATGAATCAAAAAATAACAATTGCAATAAACAGAGAATATGGTTCTGGTGGACGTACAATCGGAGAGATGATAAGTAAAGATCTGGGAATTCCTTACTATGATAAGCAGCTGGAGGAATTTGCATCTGAGGATTCAGGTATTGCAGCAAAATTTTTTACTGATGCTGAGGAGAATTTTAAGAACCGGCTCCTTGTTGAATCAGAACCATATACAGGAGAAATATTGGAGCCTGATGATAAAGATTATACAACTCCAAAAAATCTGTTTGCACTTCAGGCAAAGACTATTCACAGGCTGTGTGATGCTGAAGCTTGCGTGATGGTTGGACATGGAGCCGGCTTTGTTTTGAAAGACCGCACAAATGTGATAAGGATATTTGTACATGCCGATAAAGAACATTTATTAGAGAGAGCAGCTCTCAGAATGTCACTCTCACCAAAAGAACTTGAAAAGTATGTAGAAAAGGAAAATAAACGGAGGGCAGATTATAATTTCTATTACACAGGTGAAAAATGGGATGATGCTCATAACTATGATATTTCGTTGAATTCATCAAATTTAGGACTTGATAAGTGTCTTGAAGTAATAGAGGGATATATGAAAGTCAGATTTGACGGTCTCGAACTTAGAAAATGTAAATAAGTAAAAAAGTGTAAATGTAGAAGGGGAAATATATGCTTCAATGTCCAAATTGTGGCGGAGCATTGAAATTTGATATTCCGACACAGAAAATGAAATGTGAATCATGCGGAAGTATGTATGAAACAAGGGATGCAGATGCATGGATAAATAAAAATGAAATAAATGCCGGTATGGCTGAAGAAGAAAGGGAGATGACAGAAAATCTGCGTGAAGAATCAGCTGGAAATCAGAATGAAGCATCAGCTGATTCTTCTTATTCAGCGCCAGCGGATATGCCGGTTACAATATTCAGATGCAGGCAATGCGGCGGTGAGATTTATTCAACAGATGAGACAGCTGCAGGTTTTTGCAGTTACTGCGGAGCATCAACAGTTCTTGAATCACGAGTGTCAAATGAAAAAAAACCGGAAATGCTGATACCATTTAAGGTAACAAAGGATAATTGTAAAGAAGAATACCGAAAAAAAATGCGGAAAGCTATATTTGCTCCGTCTGAATTAAAATCAATAAAAAATATAGATGGGTTTCGTGGTATATATATGCCATATTGGATTTATGACGAGAACTTTGCAGGCGGATTTGATATAAAATCATCTATGTCACATCGCTCTGGAGACTATATAATTACTAAACATTATTCGACTTATGGTAACGTTGATGGGTTTTATAATGGCTTGTCATTTGATGCATCAAGCTCTTTTTCAGATGAAATAAGTATGGGAATTGCACCATATGATGTAAAAGACATTGTTTATTTTTCACCCGTATTTTTGAATGGATTCTATGCAGATACGGCAGATGTAAAACAGGAAGAATATGCAGAAAATGCAAAACAATTCGGAAAGGACATCACAAAAGAGGAACTTATGCCATCAGTTGCAGGAACTGCATATGAAGTAAATGTACCGGAACCGGTTGTGACATCTATACATAGGGCATTATTCCCGGTATGGTTTTTATCTTACCGCAGTCACAATCGTGTAGCATATGCTACTGTAAATGGAGAAACAGGAAAGGTTGCGGCAGATATACCGGTAAGTATACGCAAATATCTTATTGGTGTTTTAATTCTTGCAATACCTGTGTTTCTGGCACTGAATGCAGTATTTACAATCATTCCTAAGAAGTTGATAAACATTGAACTTATAGCGGCAGTGATTTCAATATTTGTCTACTATTTTGAAATGAAAAAAATAGTAAAAAAACATGATGATAAGGCGGTGTTTGCTAAAACTAAAGATACGGAAAAAAATAGGGGAAATAAATTAGTAAATACAATTATAGTTATGTTTGTGCTTTTCATAATATTTTTTTGGAGTACATTCAGAATTTTTATTGAACTTGCGGGAGGTATTACATCCATTCTGCCGTTTTTAATAAGTGCTGCAGGTATAGCCGGAGTTGTTCTGGGAATCAGGCAATTTAATAAAGCTTATGAAGTTGGCGGATTACCGGGCAGTATATGGGCAGGAGCAGCATTAATCATTTCTCTTATTGTTACTATTATGAGTCCGGCAGATGATTATTGGTATTATGGAGCAATAATAATTTCTATGGCAGGGACAATTATGACGCTTACAGATGTTATTGTGCATTATAATGTTCTTGCTACGCGTCCGCTGCCGCAATTTATGAATCACAGAGGAGGCGATGACGGTGCTTTCTAAAAATATAAAAAAGTTATTGGCAGTATTGTCATTAGCACTTATAGCATCAGCAGTTATATTTTTATTTTCAAATTCAGCTGTAAAAAATGCTTTTGAAGTCGATGCATCAGGAAATGCTGATACAACTGAAACATCAGCTGATGAAATCAGCAATGATTCGACAGGCTTTGATGCTGTGATAGATGACAGGGCAGGGCTACTTACGGAGAATGAAAAGAGACAGCTCCTTATTGACATGAAGTCTATTACAAAATATGGAAATATAGCATTTGTAACATCAGATGATTATATCGGAGATTCTGATAGCTCTGTAAAAAATGCAGCAAAATCCGAGTATTTCAGCAAGTTTTCACGTTCGGATGGAGCGGTGTTTTATATAAATATGAATGCACGTGAACTTTATATTTATACACAGGACTATTTTACAAAAGTAATAGGCAGTGACTATGCTTATTCAATAACAGATAATACATATAAATATGCAAGCAATGGAGATTATTTCGGCTGCGCTGATGAAACATTTAATGAAATACTTAAAGTTCTGCAGGGGCAGAAGATTAATCAGCCGATGAAGTATGTAAGTAATGCACTTCTGGCGGTGATAATTTCTATGCTAGTTCTTTACATATACATTCGCATTTTCTCACATCCGCGTGCTGCTACAGAAAAAGAAGTGAGGCTGGCAATTAATTCGAATGTAAAAGTTGAAAATATAAATAATCAGTTTTTGTATGAAACAAGAAAATATTCACCACAATCATCATCCTCAGGCGGCAGCGGCGGCGGAGGCGGCGGAGGCGGTGGTGGCGGCGGAGGCCACAGTTTTTAAGTAAAACGTATAACTCTATCATATTTTGTAAAAAAGTGATGTTATAATTGCATAAATTTGTATATTTTTTTGTTTTCATAGGGGTAGAAAACAAAGTTACAGTAGGTTATAATGCGATTTATATTTTTGAGCGACATTATTATTCATGAGTGGGAAACTTTAATTAAAAACATAGTTTCCAGAACGATTTTAGGAGGAAAACATGGCAACCTATATTAATGAACCAGCGCATACATTTAATGAATATTTACTTATTCCCGGATACACAACAAAGGATTGTCTGCCGGAAAATGTAAATTTGAATACTCCACTGGTTAAGTTTAAGAAAGGTGAAAAACCTGCAATTGAACTTTCAATACCAATGGTATCAGCAATAATGCAATCAGTATCTGGAGACAGACTTGCTGAGGCACTTGCAAGATGCGGAGGGATTTCATTTATTTATGGATCACAGTCCATAGAGGCAGAGGCTGCTATGGTTGCCAAAGTAAAGGGCGCAAAGGCGGGATTTGTTCCATCGGATTCAAATGTCAGACCTGATGATACTCTTGATGATATTCTTGCGATGAAAGAAAAATCAGGCCATTCAACTGTTGCAGTTACTGATGACGGTACAGCACATGGCAAGCTTGTCGGAATAGTGTCAAGTCGTGATTATCGTGTGAGTCGTATGGACAAGAGTGAGAAGGTGTCGGCATTTATGACACCGCTGGAAAAACTCATAATTGCAAAAGATGGAATTACACTTTCTGAGGCAAATGATATAATTTGGGACAATAAACTTAATTCACTTCCAATAGTTAATGATGAAGGAAATATGATAGCATTTGTATTCCGTAAGGATTATGACAGTCATAAGGACAATCCGGGAGAAAAGCTTGACGGAAATAAACGTTATATGGTTGGAGCTGGAATTAATACCAGAGATTATGAAGAACGTATTCCTGCTCTCCTTGCAGCAGGTGCAGACTGCCTTTGTATTGATTCATCAGAAGGTTATTCAGACTGGCAGAAATTTACGATAGAGTGGATTCGCAAAAATTATGGTGATACCGTAAAGGTAGGAGCCGGAAATGTTGTAGATGGAGAGGGATTTAGATTTCTCGCAGATTGTGGTGCTGATTTCATTAAGGTAGGAATCGGCGGCGGATCTATTTGTATTACAAGAGAAACAAAAGGAATAGGACGTGGGCAGGCAACAGCTTTAATTGATGTCTGCAGAGAAAGAGATAAATATTTTGAAGAAACAGGAGTTTATATTCCTGTATGTTCGGATGGCGGAATTGTTTATGATCATCATATAACTCTTGCACTTGCTATGGGAGCTGACTTTGTTATGCTTGGCAGATATTTTGCAAGATTTGATGAAAGTCCTACAGAACGCCTTATGATTAATGGAAATTATGTTAAGGAGTACTGGGGTGAAGGATCAAATCGTGCCAGAAACTGGCAGAGATATGATCTTGGCGGTGATAAGAAGCTTAAGTTTGAAGAGGGCGTAGATTCATATGTATCATACGCAGGCCCGCTCAAGGAAAATGTTCAGAAAACTCTTCTCAAGGTAAAATCGACAATGTGTAACTGTGGAGCAATTTCTATTAAAGAACTTCAGGAAAAAGCAAAACTTACACTTGTTTCTGCAACATCTATAGTTGAAGGTGGAGCACATGATGTAATTCGCAAAGAACATTCGTCAAGCGATGAAGCATAAAATGTGAAACTAAAGTGTTAACTGCGGATT
>CALMUC010000282.1 GCA_937872845.1 uncultured Lachnospiraceae bacterium
GCTGTTCCAAACTCCTGAAATATCACTTTCATCTTACATACCGCCTCCTAACACACTCGTAACAAATTTCTGTATCATTGCGGCCATTGGCGTTCCTAAAAAGAAAAGAGCAAGTATTCCAAGTAAAAGCACTCCACTGATTGCTTCAATTACAAACTCTCCATATTCTTCAAATATTTCTTGCATCCTTT
This sequence comes from uncultured Lachnospiraceae bacterium, assembly GCA_937872845.1. GTDB lineage: Bacteria > Bacillota > Clostridia > Lachnospirales > Lachnospiraceae > Eubacterium_Q. The sequence goes on from CALMUC010000282.1 coordinate 192, forward strand.
CCTCCTAACTACTGATTACCTTTAAAAAACCAATCAGAATTGCTGCCATTCCACTTCCTGCAATCGCATAAATAATGCTACTTCCAAACTGCTCCATAATTAACTTCATCGTCTCCGCCTCCTCTATCTTGCAAATCCGCGAATCTGCTGAGAACTTACCACTCCAAAGAAATCAATATGATATTCATATTTTAAGATTACTTCCATCAGAGTCGGTTTCCCATCTTCATCTTTGACTACGCTGTTACTGTCAATTAACAATTCATATCCTGCATTTTCTGCTTGTGCTTTACATGCACTGATAACACTTGGCGCAAAGTTGGAATCTTCTATCTCTGCCATTACAGAAGCATGAAAGTCCCTTGCATTATTTGCATCAATACAGGCTGACATCACTCCCGCCATAGAAAATACGGATAACAGGAGTATGAAAATGCCCACATACGTCTTTATCGTTGTACTCATAATCTTTCCCTCCTACATTCCAAAGGTCAGGTTTTGAAGGAACACTACTAATAGCAGTGCCATATCCACCATCAACTTAAAAGAAGCTAATAAGGACGGTAGTAAGATATATACCTTCATTCCGGCAATCTTATCCTCCTGCTCTAACTTTTCTGCCTTATCCATCATTGCATTGTTACGGTCAATCAATTCCTCTACCTGCTTTGTAACATCTCCAGCATTTCCACTGGAAAGTGCATATAACATTTTCATGGCTGACTGCACATCAGGGTTGCGATATTCTTTCAAAAATCTGTGATACGGTTCAATGGCATTCGGATCTTCCTCTAACTGATCAATCAAATCTTCCAACGCATAAACCAATACCTCTGGTGCACTATCCATGGATTTACGGATTGCCATCTGAACATTGTCTGTCTGTAACAATAAAGCCACTTCCATCAACCAGTTTGGAAACTGCTTTTCAATCTCCCTTGCCACCTTTTTCATAGCAAGACTATGACCGATTTTATGTTGATTTAAGAAGAACAACACCACAACAACTCCAGCTACCAAGACTGCGATATTTTTAAAATAGATAAAAGCACCGATAAAAAGAATGACTGGAATAATTGCCATCTTCTGGCTGCTCTTCGCTTCCTTTGCTTCATCATAATCTCTGACCTGAAGATATTTTTTACCCATTCCGGTGCTATCCACTTCTTTCTCAATCCAGCTTCTGCAAAGTTTCTTATCTGCTTTCACATAAATCAGCATACAGATTCCAATTAGTACTACCGCAGATATCTGGCAAAGTGGAATTGAACTGATATCCAAATCCCCACCAAGTAGATAAAGTGGAAGTATACAAATGAGCATTGTAGCAACCAGAGCAATCATAATATTTCGCTTTACAATCTGAAATTCTTTCTGAAGATTCATGACTCTTTCCGCCCACATTGCTCGATTCTTCGCAAGTAATAAAATGCTTCCTCCTGCATCTCCACCTCGTCTCTGGGCACCGATAACAAAGGAGTGTATTGCATCGATTCTCTCACAGTGAAAAAATTCTCCTACTATATCTAAGGCTTCTCTCTCGGGATCTTCGCTATCCGTTGTATACTGAATATGCTCTATGGCTCTCTCTAAAGCTTCATGAAATATTCCTTCATCAAAAATTGTTGCTGTCTCTAATAAAGCATTTAAAACAGTTCCATTTCTCTTAAAAGAATACAAAAACTGCTCCATGTAGTTATTCGCTAAGGAAAACATGGTGGTATGGTATCTGCCCTTCATCGTCTGCAAGATAACCATTGGAGAAAAGACCAAACCAATAATTCCAATTGCCGCGATATATGGTAGCTCTAGTTTATATAGCAGTCCAAAAATGGCTGCTACTAGAACAATCATTCCATATGCAAACAGAGCTTTTTTCGGTGTATACTCATACCCGTACTTTGCTAACTCCTGAGTCAGATTTCGGTATCTGAGATACTTAATTCCACTCTTTTTCTTCATAATCAGTTTCCTCCTTTACAGGTAAATGGTAAGATTTCCATACGTTCAAATTTCTCAAGTACCGGATTTGGAAGATTTTTTTCTACAAGCTTACCATTCAAAACCGCTGGAAAAGTTGTATTTTTACCATCCTCTCTGTAAAAGAAGCAAACCTGATCAATATATCTGTGTACCTTTCCATCCTCCATTTGCTTCTTGCGGATTAAGATTCCTACATCAATAAACATATAAATATCATTTTCCATTCGGTCAGCATCCATCCTACTCTCAAGCATGTTTAAGATTCGATCTGGTATCTTTCTTACATCATCCGTATGAATGGTTGTAAATCCTCTAATTCCTGTTGATAGGCTCTCTAGCAGATATTTCACTTCCACAGATCTGGCTTCCGATAACATCAGCCACTTTGGATTCTGACGTAGACTTGTCTTAATTGCCTTTGTGTATCCAAATCCTTCTGATACCATTAGTTCCACACAGTCTTTATCTGGGTTAATCTCACGATAATGAAGTTCCGGTGTATCCTCTATGGTAATCACTCTTTCACTTTCTGAAATATACTGAGAAAAGAATTTTATCCCTTCTGTCTTTCCAACTCCCGGTTCTCCACAGAACACAAAATTCATACGCGCCTTCACACAGTTTGTAAGAAGCTCCAATATCTCCTCGCTACAATATCCATCGGTAATCATGCTCTCCCTGGTCATACGGACAGTCGGAAGTGTTTTTCTGATACAAACCGATCTTCCTGAAATCGCAGAGGATTCATGGACTATGCTGATTCTAAGAGTATCCGTATCTGCTTCTAACAGATTTTCCACTTTGTTAAATGCCTTACTTACGTTGTTGGCAATATAATGGCTGAACTTCTCAATAAACTCTCTTGTAACACCGTGTTCCTCCACTTTAATTCTTTCATTTGCAGTATTGGTAATCCACAGGTCTCTGCCATTAAAATCAATGTCTGTGATTTCATCATCTTCCACATAGGACCAAAGCGGTCCAAAATGTGCGGGTACCAATTCCCATTTTGTAGTACGTTCCATAAAACTCCTTTCCAAGAGGGGAACTTATCCCCTCTCTGTGTAATTTTTTCGATAAACTATCTGATCTGCTAGATTAACCTGTAATCGTACTAGCTGCTCTGTTAAAGAAGCTGTCGATCAGATTCTTAAAGGAGTTTGCTACTACTCCATCTGTTGCTAAAAGCATCACGATGATTGCTACTAATGCACTGATTGCTACTGCTGCAATAATTACTGATCCATACTGTTCAAAAATCTCTTTCATTCTCTATTCCTCATTCTTTCTAATTTGTTGTTATTGGTTTACTGTGTTACTGTAATTAGCCTGTAATCGTGCTTGCTGCTCTGTTAAAGAAGCTGTCGATCAAGTTCTTAAAGGAGTTTGCTACTACTCCATCTGTTGCTAAAAGCATTACGATGATGGCTACTAACGCACTGATTGCTACTGCTGCAATAATTACTGATCCATACTGTTCAAAAATCTCTTTCATTTTCTAATCCTCATTCTTTCTAATTTGTTATAATTATGGGTAATAAAAAAACAGCTATATTTCAAGCTGTTTACGACGCCTATCCACTCCTTCTATAAGGGATAGGCTTGGTTGTTTTCCGTTTCAAACCTATCCACTATACAGTTGGAAGTCCTTAGACTTTCTATTCGGTTACACGGAGACAACCTATGGTTTGTCCCGTATAAAATGCATCTTCATCCTCCTAACGAATCATCTGTTTTTGCAGTTTATAGAAATACTGCACAAATCTGCGGTTCTTTAAATATTCCTTAAATCCAGCTACTAGCATAAGCTTCACCTCCTTACGCTGTTCCTACCCTTACAAATGCAAGAAATACTCTCATGACAAGACCAAATAACAAAAGTGTAACTTTGAGGAATTCCAGTGCAAGCTTAAGTACTGCAAGCGCACTCCATACAATTCCCTTTAATATCATTAATAAAACACATCCAATTTTGATTATTATGTTCTTTACCATAATGCACCTCCATCTAATCAACCCAATTTGTTGCTAAGCCGACAACAGCATCATTTACTTCACCAAAGTTATCTTCTTTAACCTTAGTTGTTTCTTCTGTTACATTTACTGACTGTTTTGCAGCTAAAGCAGTTCCTAACATAGATATTACTTCCTGTTGCACTTCTTTAACAACTCTACTGCAAATATCTCTTTTAATTTCATCTAAATCTTTCCTCGTAACATAGCCTTCTTTTCTAGCCCTCTCAATTGTTGCATTTACTGTAAGATCATCTTGATTTAACATTTTGCAATATGCCTCAACTGCATCAATAATAAATTGATTCTTAGATTTATAGATATCCATATTTAAATCGCTCAATATCTTATTCACATACACATGCTGAGGATTATTCCTGCCACACCTTACATTGTGATAATCTCCATCGTCCTTACGATTTGCCATTTAGTCCGCCTCCTCGTTTCGAATTCAAAAATACTTTGGCAAGAAATTCATAACCTTTTGCATTCGCCTTAATATCTTCCAGGTAATTAATATTGCTCTGCTTTCTACTTCCAAAAAGCTTCATGACTGTTGCTCCACCTCCAACAAACGTAATCGGTGTTGTATTCAGATTGTAACCATGAGCAATCAGTTTTTTATAGATACCTTCAGCAAATTCTTCAATTTCTTTCGTAACAATTTTCTGATAAGCCATATCTAAATCACTCTTTCCATCCATCATAATCTGGACAATATCACTTTCATCAATCTTGCCACTTAACTGTCTGACACACTGATTATTAATGTTACCTATGCAAGTAATTAGACCTTCATCTATAGTGTCGCACAATGATTCATCCGGTAAGCAATTTTTAATTGGCATAATATCGATTGTCCAACTTCCTATATCTACAACAATCTGCTTACGGTTTGTTTTAGGCATTTTATCTGCCATAGCTGCATAGCACTGTGGAAATACTGCTACCTTAACAATCGTAATGCGATAGGTTTCCTTCTCAAACCGAAAAGTGACTTGCTTATTCTTAAATAGATAATCAATAAAATCAGGTTTCTCCTTACCAAATTTAGTAAGCGGAAGTCCTGCTGCTAAAAATATATTGGCATTTCTCATTCCCCTTCGATTTAATTCTTTTGCAATAGCTGCTAGTGTTAGCAGATAATAATTTTCATCTGTAACTTTTGTTTCCTTAACTTCTAATCTCTCACCGCCGATTTTATAATACTTACCTTCATATTCCAAAACATTATCATACAATGCCGGTTCCGTTGAAATTTCTTTCACTCCCGAAACAAAGACACTTCCAACAGTTTTGCAATTGGCCCAGCCATGATCTACTCCTATTACTTCAATATGATTATCTTCCATATTACGCTTCCTCCTTCTAAATATCATTGAACTACCTCTTCTGTATCCGTTGGTCATGCCAACTCTTCACTAGTTTTTCGATTAAATCTACCTTTTGCCTGTCTGTATAATTACTTGGGAAATATTGATCCAACCGCTCAGCTTGTATCTTAATCTGTACCTTCTGGTTTGGTTTTTCCTCTCCTAGAACATCATACAT
>CALMUC010000283.1 GCA_937872845.1 uncultured Lachnospiraceae bacterium
TATATACAATATAATCACTGTCTTTTTTATATTCAGCAAACTTTTTTATTATTGTCATTGCATAATATAGCTGAAACGCTACAAATGTAGATTCTCCATCCTTACCTAACCTTAAACAATCATTCCAATCAGCAAAAAGCCCAGCCGGCATCTTATGAGGACCAAGATGATTCATTGAAAAATCAATAGCCCGTTTAAGATGATCATATACACTTCCCTCATCTTTATTTGCATATGGTATAACTTCATCAATAAAGCTAAGATTACCTGATTCAGACACATACTTATAAACTGTAGGAAAGAGCCAAAGAGCGTCATCTGCTCGATATGCCGGATGTCCTGTTTCCTGCACATAAGATGCATCATCAGGAGTATCCTCATGTCCTGCATTGTGTGTAAATTTGACAAGAGGAAGTCCTCCTCCATTATCAACCTGAGCAGAAAGCATAAATCTAAGTTTATTTCCTGCAGCCTCAGGATCCAGATGAATTACTCCCTGAATATCCTGAACAGTATCTCTATAACCATATCCATTTCTAAGCCCGCAATATATAAAAGATGCAGCTCTCGACCATATAAATGTCATAAAGCAGTTAAATGACTGCCATGTATTTATCATCTCATTAAATTCAGCACTTGGTGTCTCAACCTGAAAATGATTTAGCTTACCATGCCAGAATGAAATAAGCTCACAAAGTTCATCATTTACTTTTACAGAAGGATTTTTATAACTTGAAATAATATGTTCAATTTCATCATCATTTTTCTGTCCCACTATAAATACAACATTTTTTGTCTCACCTGGTTCAATTGAAACAACAGATGACAATGCTCCACAACTATTTCCATTAAAATTAAGTTTATTTCCAAGATTACCTGAAATGACCCCTTCAGGATCCCCATAGTCATGATACCCGCCAAGAAAATCTTCTTTGCTTCCGCAGTAAGAAGAAACATTTGCACCGCTCATTCCAAAGAAACGACATGCCGAAGTATTTCCATCTACAGCTCCTGATTTTACATTTTCATTTACAACCTGCTTTATGTGATCAGTTTCAAAATATGTTCTTGTAATAAATAATGTATATTGAAGATTCACCTGATCCTGTTCATAGTTACCATCATTTGTAAATTCAGCGTATCCCGTCAGCGTAATGTTTCTTTTTTTATTCGAACAATTTGTAACTTTTGTACTCCATACCTCATATGTCTGATTCAAAGGAACATAATAAGAAACCTCAGTTTTTATACCTGCATATTCTGAAGAGATTTTTGTATAAGCAGTACCATGTCGAACTTCACTCTTAAACAAATCCAATGACTTTTTTACAGGCATCCATGAATTCGACCAAAAATCGCCTGATTCATTATCCCTTAAATAAATATAACGTCCTGGCTGGTCAAACGAATTGAATACATATCTTAATATACGTCCATTTGCACCGGATTTTTCAAAGCTATATCCGCCGGCATTATTTGAAATCACAGCTCCATATTCAGGTGAACCAAGATAATTCGCCCATGGTTCAGGAGTATTTGGTTTTGTAACTACATATTCTTTATTCTGTTCATCGAAATAGCCAAACTGCATATTATATACTCTCCACTTCTTATCAGTAACTTGATTATGTTGGTATTATCAGTAATATAAATCAATTTAAATTTTTAAAATTCTGACGCAGGCACCATACGGTACTTGCGTCAATTTTATCATTATATTTAAAACTGGCTTTCAGCTGTATCCTCAAAAGCATCTTTAAGTGAAAGGCTTATTTTACCCATTCGGTCAATTTCCATAACCTTAACTCTGACTACATCTCCAATATTAACTACATCTTCAACTTTTTCAACTCTCTTATTTGCGAGCTTTGAAATGTGAATCATTCCATCTTTATTCGGAGAAATCTGAACAAATGCACCATATGGCATAATTCTGACAACTTTACCCTCATAAATTCTGCCTGTTTCAATAGGATCAACTATGGCATGTACCATTTTGATTGCTTTATCTATAGAATCCTGGCTTTGGCTGCATACATTAATATTTCCTTCATCATCAATATCAAGCTTAGCTCCGGTTTCATCAATGATTCCATTAATTGTCTTACCACGCTGTCCAATAACTTCACCAATTTTTTCAGGATCAATCTTTACAGAAACAATCTTTGGAGCAAACTCAGCTACATGATCACGTGGAGCAGGAATTGCTTTAAGCATAACATCATTAATTATATGCATACGAGCTTCTCTTGTTCTAGCAATTGCCTCACGAATAATATCATCCGTAAGTCCATGAATCTTTATATCCATCTGTATAGCTGTAATTCCTTTTTCTGTTCCAGCCACCTTAAAATCCATATCACCAAAGAAATCTTCAAGACCTTGAATATCAGTCAAAACTATATAGTCATCATCTGTATCACCAGTTACAAGTCCACAGGAAATTCCGGCAACAGGCGCTTTAATTGGTACACCCGCTGCCATAAGTGACATGCAAGATGCACAAACCGATGCCTGTGAGGTAGAACCATTTGATTCAAATGTCTCAGACACTGCACGGATAGCATATGGAAACTCATCTTTAGAAGGAAGAACCGGAAGAAGTGCACGTTCTGCAAGTGCACCATGACCAATTTCACGACGTCCAGGTCCACGTGATACTTTTGTTTCTCCTACTGAATATGATGGAAAATTATACTGATGAATATATCTTTTTTCATTTAAATTAGCATCAAGTCCTTCAATTTTCTGAACTTCTGAAAGTGGTGCCAGAGTAATAATATCGCAAATCTGAGTTTGTCCTCTTGTAAACATTGCCGATCCATGAACTCTTGGAATTATATCCACTTCAGCAGCAAGAGGTCTGATCTGGTTTATCTCTCGTCCATCAGGACGTTTATGATCTTTCAAAATCATCTTACGAACTGTTTTCTTCTGATATTGATAAAGAGCATCATCAACAAAGGCAAGCCACTCTTCATTATCTGCATATTTTTCGACAAGCATCTGCTTAAATGTATATATATTATTTTCCCTTGTCTGCTTATCATCAGTAAATACTGCCTCTTCCATCTGTTCTGACGGAATAATCTGCATCACATCTGCCATCATTTCCGCCGGAACAGCAGATGACTTATATGTAAACTTTTCTTTTCCACATTCAGCGACAATTTTATCAAAAAACTCTATCACCTTCTGATTTACTTTATGTGCGGAAAAAATAGCCTCAAGCATCTTGTCCTCAGGGATTTCATTTGCACCTGCTTCAATCATAATTACTTTAAATTTTGTAGAGGCAACTGTAAGTTTAAGATCGGAAGCATCCCACTCAGCCTGTCCTGGATTAAAAACGAACTCACCATTATCATCAAGTGATACTTGTGTCATAGCACAAGGACCATCAAACGGAATATCAGAAATTGACGCTGAAAGTGCAGCGCCAAGCATTGCGGTAAGT
>CALMUC010000284.1 GCA_937872845.1 uncultured Lachnospiraceae bacterium
GACGTGTGCTCTTCCGATCTGAAATAAAAGACAGACAGAACTGAAAAAATCTCCATTGGCTGACAAAACCAATGGAGATTTTTTATTTTTTAAAGCAATACCTGAGAATTGGTTCCGTAAAAGATATCATCATGAAAAGCCAGTTTCTTCAAAATGGACTCCATATATTCCCAATTATCATCTACATCAAATTCATAGCTGTGTCCCCAGATATATAACAACTGTGGTTCATCCGTATCCATATTTAAAAAGCGGTCAATCCCACTCATAATATCTGCATCTGCATGATGGAAGCTAGGCTTAAACCTCAACAGGTCGGATTGTAAAGCAAAACCATGTGTATCTCCCGAAGTTCTTGCATACTGTATTCCGCATTCCTTTAATATTCTGAATGCCGATTCATCATAAGTGCCAAAGGGGAACACGAATCCTGCTATTTTCTGTTCATAGAAAGCTTCAAGATTCCTGATATCTGTTGAAATTTCATTGTATACAGTTTCCTCGTCAAGACCCTTCAGATTGGCATGGGTCAAGGTATGCGATGCGATTTCATGCCCTTTGTAAAGCTCCCTCATATCTTTCTGATTCATCCTGTGGACCACGATATTTCCCTGAGTAAATGTATCGGCTCTTGTCTGGATTCCACTATTCTGGTTAAATGTTGCTTTCATTCCATATTTGTTAAACAATGCGATCAACCGTCTATCCTGTTCTACTCCGTCATCATAGCTGAAAGTGACCGCTTTCTTCTTACCATTCCACATAATAATTACCATACCTTTCTATAACCTGCAAACTTTTCTGTTTCATTGAAAAATCATCTGCGCAAAATCCGCAAAGCAATGTCTCCACACATTCCAGTCATGCTCTCCGGGATAAATCCTTCTGATTTCATGAACACCCTTTTCCCGGATAATTTCATCCTCTGCCAGAAACCTTGGAAGGAAGCTGTCCTTATCCCCTATACAGCGCAAAAATGTATGGAAATAGCTGTTGAACGCCGGATTATCCATTGCCTTTAAATGAGTCTGCTCATAAGGCTTTCTGTCAACTACATCCCTATCCGGGTTTCCTTCAATAAAATCCCTTAAAAAACCGGAGAAGATTCCGACTTCGCTAAACAGATCTGGGTGATCGCATACAGTTCTTGTTGTCTGTACAGAACCCATGGACAATCCTGCCATGCCACGTTTTTCCTTGCATCCACCAAACTGATACTTTTTTTCTACCATCGGAATAATCTCTTCTACCAGCATCCGTTCCAGCAGAACATGGTTTAATCTCTCTTCTAAACCAAACTTTTCTTTTACCATGCCATCGCACATGACAAGGGCAAATGGTTTTATTTTTCCCATTTCAATCAAATTATCAAGTATGATATTTGCTTTCCCTGTTGTTGTCCAGGAAATCTCACTCTCACCGAATCCATGCTGCAGATACAGGACAGGAAGCCCCGCAGACGGTACACATGGCGGAAGATAAACAATAAACCGTTCCCAGTTATTGGAAATACCTGACATATAAAATTCGTGTACCAGTGTTCCATGTGGAATATCCCGTATTTCCGTCAGCTCATTTCCATCCGGCAGTTCAATATAATTATATAAATGGCAGTATCCATGCCCGATGGGCAGTTCAGGAAGCAGAACCTCCTGTCCGTCCACGCAGATCTGTACATAATTCACTGCTGTGGAGAACGGAAGCTCCAGAATCCATTTTTTCCCATCTTTTGTAAATGGATATGTTTTCTCCCCCAGTTTCATAGAAAGCTCTTTTGCATTTTCACAGTCCAGCTGTAAATAATTTTTTCCGTCTTTTTGGAAAACCATGCTGCTTTGTTCCATAAATACCCTCCTTGCTGCAAGTAATAAAACCATCTCTATATGGTGATATTCTCAGAATTTCATCTGTCTGCATGTTCTGACACCATTGACATAAATGTCATTTGCCAGTTCTGTAACAAGCCGCATATCCTGCCAGGTTTCACACTTATTCCCCATAAAAGTAATGTTATCAAAATGGACATCATGGACACGTACTTCTTCTGTTGGTGTCTGATACCCCCGGATTATGGAGACCGGGATATCTCCGTTCAGCACCTGGATATTATCAAAATAAATATCATTGATTTCTCCTTTGGCAAGCTGTTCCGTATATCTGCAAAGCAGAACCTTAATATCGAACAGTTTCTGTTCTGCCTGCTCTACTCTGATATTTTTATAATGTATATCATGAACATGGCCGCCATCTGCCTGATGGATGGAAATCGCCGCACCACCCATGTTTCCTTCATACTGGCAGTGTATAATATCACAATCCTCAAATACTAGGTCGTGGATTTCGCTCTGGAGGGAATAACCAAGCTCTATGGCATTACCGGGTTCTGCATTCCAGATCACGTTATTGTGAACACGCACTTTTGTTACGTCACGTACCGTTGACGGATCTTCAAACAATCTTTGGGATTTGATGCAGATACTGTCGTCTGTGGAACGGATAAAGCAATTTTTTACCTCTACGTCCTGGCTGCTCGTAATATCAATACCGTCTCCCGTTACAATCCTCGACATAATATTCATATCATCAATCACAACATGGTCACACGCTGCAGGAACTACATGCCAGGAAGGACCATCTACAGCAGTAAAGCCTTTTAAGAGTACATTATTACACCACTTGGCATAGATAAAGAAACGGTGTGCATTACTGTCCGGCAGATGCCAGCAGGCTCCGTTGATAATTCCGTTTCCTACAATGGAAATATTGTCACAATGGTCTGCGTATACACACCCTGATACAACAGCACCTTCCTCTATGTAAACCGTATCATTGGACTTTAAGGTAAGAACTCCTACATTATATACCTTGCCCTTTTCAAAGCAGATGGTGGTATCTGCCGGCTTCTCAATCCTGTGCGAGCAAAGCACAAACAATGCATCATGAAGACCACCATCTGTCTCTACAGTAAACTTTCTCGGTTCATCAAGATGGATATGGACTGTTTCTCCTTTTACAAAAGGAACTATGCCAAAGCTGGACGGACGGATTTCAAGTTTTTCATATGGTGTATGGATTGAAATCTCCAGATCATACGCTTCGTTATCTACTACTACAACATAGTCAAACGAATCTGTATGGTATACCACACGCTCTGTTCCATTGCAGGTAACACTGTATTTTGTTGATTTTTCCAATTCATCTACAGATTTTAAAATAAATCTCGGTTCCTTGACCGGGTCCGGATTAGGATAATAAATCAAATCATTTTCAAAATCCTTCATGTCTCTTTTCTCCTATGCTTGTATAATGTTCTCAGAAACAAGGTGGTCACTACTGTTTCCAATACTGATACGCAGTTTCATTCCGCTGCTGACGGTTTCCATGTTTTTGCCATAATATGAGAATTCTTCCTGGTCAATAAAGAAATCTACATCCTTCTTCTCCCCCGGCTCCAGGAAAACCTTCTGAAAACGGACAAGCTCTTTCTTGGGACGTACTACAGATGCATATAATGTTTCATAATAACACTGGACTACTTCTGCCCCCGCAACATTCCCTGTATTGCACACATTACAATGTACATGTACTTTTTTATCCTGTCCTATCTGCACATCAACGTCCGAAATATCAAACTCTGTATAGGACAATCCATAACCGAATGGATATAACGGCGTATTCGGGATATCCATATATCTGCTGGTGAAACGGTTTTCTGAATTATCTTCTGTAAGTATATGTCCGGTTTTTACATCCCAGTAGCTTATGGGCACCTGTCCCACACACCATGGAATACTCACAGATAATTTGCCGGAAGGGTTTATTCTGCCATACACAATATCTATGATTGCTTCAGCTCCCATAGTTCCTGGTCTCCAGGCCATAATGACAGCCTTGGATTTTTCTGATATCCTCCGCAGATCCAATGGTCTTCCTGCAATTACCACAGTCACGATATTACTTGTACGTTCTGCTATTTTTTCAAATAACACCTGCTGCTCTTCCGGCAAAGTCAAGAACGCCCTGCTGGCAGCCTCTCCTGACTGGGATTCATGTTCCCCCAGTACACATACGACCGTATCTTCATGGGTTATCGTTTCCAGCCACTGCTCATCCCTTGGCTTGCCAGACAATTCCTGTTCCACCTGCCATACCTTACACTCTGCATCAGAAAGAATATTACATCCAGTAATACATTCTACTTCTATCTGCTTTTTTTGTAAAACATCTTCTATTGTTTCAACTGCCTCATGTTCTCCAAAAATTGACCAGCGGCTTAATAATTCTCTTGACGCTGTATAAGGACCTGCCCATATAACTTTCTTCTTCATGCTTAATGGCAGTATCTTATCATTTTTCAAAAGGACACAGCTTTCGCCTGCCAGCTGATATGCCTTTTCCCGGTTATGCAGAGTCAGTTTTCCACTCTTTCCAAGACCGGCAAACGGATTTTCAAAAAGCCCCAGCTGATTTTTCATCATCAGGACCCTGAATGCACTTTCATCAACAAACGCTTCCGGAATTTTGCCGCTTTCCACCAGTTTTTCAAGACACAGCATATAAGCAGGACTCATCATATCAATGTCTACACCGGCTTCTGAAGCCTGGATTGCTGCTTCTTCCATATCAGCTGCCACTCCCTGTTCTTCCAGCTGGCCTATGGAGCCCCAATCTGAAATTACAGTTCCCTCAAATCCTTCCTTATCCCGCAGAAGCCCTTTAAGAAGTTCCTTATTTCCGCTTATCGGTTTACGGTCAATAGCATTAAAAGCTGTCATGACCATAGCAGGCTTTGCTTTTAATGCCATACGGAAAGGTTTTACATACTGCTCCAGAAATGTCCGCTGGGATATTTCAACATCATTATATTCCCTTCCCGCATTCACAGCCCCATAACCTGCAAAATGCTTCAGGCATGCCGCTATTCCGGTATCAGCTTTCTGCTGATAGCCATCTACCATTGCTTTTCCCATGATTCCGTTTACATATGGGTCTTCTCCAAAGGATTCCATCATCCTTCCCCATCTGGGATCTCTTGAAACATCAATCATAGGAGAAAATGTTGCCCTTAGCCCTTCTGAAGATGCCTCCGAGGCAGCTATAGAAGCCGCCTCAGACACCAGTTCCGGATGAAATGAACACGCCTGCCCCAACGGAATCGGAGCTATGGTCCTGCACCCATGTATGACATCTGCCATAAACAGCAATGGAATATGATGGGGATGCTGTTCCATATATCTGCTCTGGATATCATAAATTTTATCTTTACCGATCACTCCAAGCACTGAACCGGCATATTGAATGATCCATTCCGGTGGCAACTGTTCGCCAACAACACCTGTGAGCACTGCCTCTTTATCGAAGTATGCGCCAGTGAGCTGCACCATCTGTCCTATTTTTTCCTGTAATGACATTTCTGACAGCAATTGCTGTAATTCATGTATTTCCATAAATACTCCTTATGTTTAATCCGTTTATTTCTAATGTTCATTTCTCCATAGATCAGCCCGAAGCATATAAGACCGTATTTTACTCAAAGTAGATTGTCTTGCCACTTTCTGCGGACTGGTAGATTGCTTCCAGAATACGTGTGACAACTGCAGCCTGTGCAGGCTTCACAACCTGTTCTGCCCCATCAACAACGATGTGGTAAAACAATTCCTGTTCATAGTCTGCTGCTGACTTTTCTTTTCCTGAGAAAAATGCTACTCCACCGCTTGATAATTCCGGTTTCTCTACTACCTGTGTATTATGGTGGATGTAATTGATCCTAAGGCCATCTTTCATATCAGCTCCGGCTTTGGTACCACACAGGCTTGTTTTTGCCTCATCAACCTCCAGTGTGTTCAGTGCCCAGGCTGATTCCAGTTCGATCACTGCCCCATTTTTCATACGGATAAAGCCAAAAGCAGAATCTTCTACACAGAACTTATCCGGATCCCAGTTACCAAATGCATTTCCCTGGTCTGTCTGATCAGACAGCTTGTGGAAGGAAGCTCCCGTAACAGACTGCACTTCATAATTATCCATCATCCATAATGTCAGATCCAGTGCATGTGTACCAATATCAATCAGAGGACCGCCGCCCTGTTCTTCTTCATTCAGGAACACACCCCAGGTCGGAACAGCTCTTCTTCTGAGTGCATGTGCTTTGGCAAAATAGATTTCTCCCAATTCATCACTTTTGCACATTTCCTTCAGATACAATGAATCTGTACGATAACGGTTCTGATATCCTATGTTGAGAACTCTGTGTGTTCTTTCAGCAGTTTCGACCATCTTCTGTGCTTCTGCATAATTTTTTGCCATTGGCTTCTCACACATGACATCTCTTCCTGCCTCCATTGCTGCTATAGAGATTTCTGCATGGGAACGGTTTGGGGTAGTTACATATACAACATCCAGATCTTCTTTTAGAAGGTCACGGTAATCTTCAAATACTTTTGCATCTTCTGTGCCAAATTTTTCTTTTGTCTCCTGCGCACGCTCTATGATGATGTCACAAAAAGCCACCACCTCATAGAGACCACTTTTCTGCATAGCCGGGAGATGTTTTCCGTTAGCAATCCCTCCACAGCCTACGATTCCTGCTCTTAATTTTCTCATGGTATTTCCTCCTTATTTGCACTTTTCTGTGTTATATAACATATTTCTCCAGATATCTTTTACTGAGAATTAAAGACTTCTCCACCTTTTCCTTGGAATCCTCAAATGCTTTATCTTCTATTTCGATACATGTACAGCCATCATATCCTATATCAGTAAGTGCTGACACGTATTTTCCCCAGTCCACATCGCCAAGTCCCGGAATCTTAGGTGACATATATTCCAGCGGATAAGCCATGATGCCACAGGACTCTAATTTATCCTTGTATATCTTGATATCCTTGTAATGAACATGGAATATTTTATCCTTAAATTCATAAAGCGGGCGGATATAGTCGATCATCTGCCAGATAAAGTGGGATGGATCGTAATTAATGCCAAGATTATCACTGTCCAGGATCTTGAAGACCTCTCTCCAGATTGGCGGAGTTGTCATCAGATTCTGTCCTCCGGGCCACTGTTCCTCACCAAAAAGCATCGGGCAGTTTTCAATTGCTATTTTTACGTCACATACCTCTGCCAGTTTTATGATTGGTGGCCATATTTCTTTTACAAGTTCAAGATTTTCCCGTACATTTTTGGTCTGATCCCTTCCGATAAATGTTGTGACCATGCCAACACCTAACTTTTTACTTGCACGTATGACATTCTTCAGATGTTCAATAGCAGCATTTCTTTTCTCTTTATCTGCCGTCATTACGTTAGGATAATATGCCAGTGCAGAGATTTCTACTCCCGCTTTTTCTGCATATGCCATAATATGGGCTGCATATTCATCATCCTGGTTTACCCGTTCTGCATCTATATGGCTTACACCCGCATATCTTCTTTCTGCTTTTTCTTCTGGCCAGCATGCCACTTCCACACATTCAAATCCCTGCTCTGAAGCAAAATCCATCATTTGTTCATAAGTCCATCCGTCAAGGATTGATGTAATAAACCCAAGTTTCATTGAAAAATCCTCCTGTATCTGTTTTCCCTATTTTGCCCATGGAGTTGGTGTAAAATCTCCACCCCTGCACCATTTCAGATAATTCAGTGCATGAAGCTGTCCGGTCATCTCCAGTTCTCCGGAATATACAGGATCATGGTATCCCTCAATGCAGATATCGTCCTCATATCCGTTACTTCTTAAAATAGAAATGATATCTCTCCAGTTCGTGTCACCAAAGCCCGGCATACGATGCCATACAAATGGGACTGCGCCTGATATGCCACTATGTCTTACAGCATCCCAGTCTATTGTTGCATCTTTTCCATGTATATGTACTATTTTTTTGCACCATTTTCTCAGCTCTGTTACCGGATCGATAAGCTGTACCATCTGATGTGTCGGCTCCCATTCCAGTCCGAAGTTATCATTCTTTACTTCCTCAAACATCACTTCCCACGCTTTAGGGTTAAAACCGATATTACATGTCGCATGTTCCCATGTTCCATCCATAAGGCAATTCTCAATTCCCAGCTTCACTCCCTTTTCTTCTGCAAGATCAGCCAGTTCCCGGAATACCTTGCCAAACTCTTCATATGCGGATTCTACCGGCTTTCCTTCCCACGCTCCTGCAAAAGTACTCACATGTGTAGCTCCGAATTTTCCGGCAGTGCAGATTACATTTTCCAGTGTTTTCCTATGTTCTGCATACTGGATAGGATTGCAATAGTATCCAATTGTCGTGATTTTGGAATCCGTACCTGCCAACAGTTTTTCCGTGCTCAATGCCAGCTTATCAAGGTCAGTCCCTTCCAGTGACATATGGAAATTAAGAGAAAATGTCTCAAATCCTTTTCCAATAAATCCCTTTAACCATTCTTCTGCCTTAGCTCCAGGAACGCATGTTCCTATTTTTATCTGTTTCATACTTATTTTCTCCTGTTCCTTCATAAATACTTATGATTCATACTGTCTATAATCAATCACCTGGTTTGTTTCTGCTGATTGGAAAATAGCTTCCATTAGTTTCATTACACGCATCACCTGGAAGAGCTTAATCTCCGGCTCTGCCCCATCTCTTATAACTGCTGCTACATTCCTATGGAAATCCGCAATATCTCCGGACACATGTGGCAGCTCTTCTTTCACGATTGTATCTTCCCGTCTCGGAGCCATGGTTTTGGTCAGACCTGCTGCTGTCTTTACCGGCACTACTTTCTCTTCGGTTATGCCTGTTTTCCGTATGATCTCACCATTTAACTGCCAGTCCCTGATTACCGCAGTACCATCTTCACCCAGTACATACCATCTTGGCAGGGAAATATAATTATTGGTACCTACTTCAACTAAGACTTCCGTTCCGCCTTCAAATGTCAGGATTGTGGTGAACCCATCATCCACTTCCTGATTGGTAATATGGGTAAGTGATGCATATACAGTTTCAATTTTTCTATCTCCGTAAAGATACAGAATCTGATCCAGCAAATGTACACCCCAGTCAAGAACCATTCCGCCACCATGTATTTTTTCTTTTCTCCAGTCACCCGGAATACCCCTTGAACCATGCACACGGCTTTCTATCCGGAAGACATGCCCCAGCTTCTGCTCCTCTACAAGCTTTCGTATGATCAGGAAATCATCATCCCAGCGCCTGTTCTGGTGTACTGTCAGGAACTTTCCGGTTTCTTTGGCAACATTTTCCATCTCCTGAAGATCAGAAGATGACAGAGTCACCGGTTTCTCTGATATCACGTTTTTCCCCGCATGCATAGCACGGATTGCAATCGGCTTATGGCAGTCATTTGGAGTGGCAATCAGCACGACATCAATATCCGGGTCTGATAACATTTCCTCTTCCGAGCCATACACAGAAAAACCTTTTTCTTTTGCTTCTATTCTCTTTTCTTCCTTGATATCATAGATACCACCAATTTCAATTTCCGGTACATTTGACAGGATTTCTGTATGCCATCTGCCCATTCCACCATATCCTATCAGCCCGTAGATTACTTTGTTTTCCCGCATTTTATACCTCCAATTAAGGAACAGCGGCTAATGAACACCATCAGCCGCCGTCTCTTTTACTTACTTAATTCATCGTTGATTTCTTTAAGAATCTGATCACCACCCTGACTCTTCCAATTTTTAACGAAAGTATCAAATTCGCTGATATCTGCTTTTCCCATAACGATTTTTGAGAATGTTTCTTCTTCCATTTTCTTCAGATTGGCCCATTTTGTTTCCATTGTTTCTGTCTGACCGTTATATGCATTGTAAACAGGTACATATTTCTCATTTACAGAAGGAGCATCTCCAACCAGGATGGCCACAAGTCTCGGAAGGTTGTTTTTGGCAATGTCACTG
>CALMUC010000285.1 GCA_937872845.1 uncultured Lachnospiraceae bacterium
AAATGCCATAAAATATAATAAAAAAGGAGGAAGTGTTCAGATACATACTGAATATGATAAAGATGGGAGAGGAATTATTTCAATAAAAGATACTGGAATAGGGATACCAGATAATGAGAAAGAACGTATTTTTGAACGCTTTTACCGTGTGGATAAGAGCCATTCAAAGAGTGCAGGCGGTACTGGTCTTGGACTATCTATTGTCAAGCATGGGGCAATGCTTCATGATGCAGATATAGAGGTTGACAGTGCACTTGGAATAGGCACAACAATGACAATAACATTTCCACTGAAAAAAATATGATAAAAGCATGAAGTGAAAATATGATTCAAAAACATGATTCAAAAGAATGCGGAGAAGATATCTCCGCATTTTTTATTTTCTTTACAATTCTTTACATAGATTTTAAATGCCTGAATGAATTGATTTTACATGAAGTAATTATAGTTAGTCATGAAAACACAAGGCGAGACAAGGATATAAAAATAAAATTCTGTTTTATTTCGACTTGTAAATTATAAAAAGTATATTTATTTCAGGAGGAAAATGTAAATGAAAAAGAAAATGAAAATTGCATCAATTTTAATTGCGGGACTTATGATGGCAGGAAGTCTTGCCGGATGTGGTGTAAAGACTGCAAATACAAGTGCATCAGGTGTATCAAGTACATCATCTGCTGAATCTCAGAATTCTTCTGCTAAGGCAGAAGGAAGCATTACAGCAGCAGGTTCTTCAGCTCTCCTGCCGCTTGTGCAAAGTGCAGCGGAATCTTTTATGAATGATAATCCTGATTGTGCAATTACAGTAAATGGTGGTGGCTCAGGCGAAGGATTAAAGCAGGTTTCTGATGGGGCAGTTGATATTGGAAATTCAGATGTATCTGCAGAGGAAAAATTGGATGCCAATGCAGCAAAAGGACTTGTTGATCATGAAGTTTGTATTATTGCAATGGCACCTGTTGTAAATAAGGAACTGGGAATTACAAATCTTTCAACAGATCAGTTGACTAAAATATTCACATCAAAAATAACAAACTGGAAAGAAGTCGGAGGTCCGGATCTTGACATTATGCTTGTCACAAGACCTTCGTCATCCGGAACACGAGCCCTTTTTAAGGAATGGGCATTAAATGGTGCAGAGGAATCATCTAATAAGTCACTTGAAACAGATGATTCAGGAACACTGCTTCAGACAGTTCAGCAGAATAAAGGCGCAATAGGATATGTTGCACTTTCATATCTTGTAAATAACAATGATGTCAAGTCAGTTTCAATTGATGGAGTAGAACCTAGTCTTGAAAATACATACAGCGGGAAATATAAGGTATGGGGATATGAGCATATGTATACAAAAGGAACAGGCAGCGAAGCTGCAAATACATTTATAAATTATATAATGGGAGATAAATTTTCTGACAAACTTGAAAGTATGGGTTATGGTGTTTCGTCAAAAATGAGTGCAGAAGCTGTTTCAAGTCATAAATAGAGAATCATAATAAAGGAAGAAAAATAATGGATAAATTCAAAAAGGAATATGCAGGAAGAGCGGTTGTTACATCCTGTGGAATTTTTATAATACTGCTTACAGTGGCTATAGGTATATTCCTTGTGATAAGAGGATCTGGCACATTCATAAAGTTTCACCATTCAATCTGTGAATTTCTATTTTCATCAAATTGGACACCGCTTGATACTATAGGAAAAAGTGGTGGACATGTTGGAGCTGCAGTATATATAGCAGGCTCACTTATGACATGTGGACTTGGACTTCTGATAGCTGCACCGCTAAGTATAGCAGCAGCGGTATTTATCACAGAAATAGCACCTAAGGCTGGTGAAAGGTTATTCCAGCCGGCAATAGAAATATTCGTCGGAATACCATCTGTAGTTTACGGCTGGATAGGACTTACACTTCTGGTTCCATTCATAAGAGATGTATTTCATGCCAAAATGGGAGGCTATTCTGTTCTTGCAGCCGGGATTGTTCTTGCGGTAATGATTTTTCCAACGATTACAACGGTTGCTGCAGACAGTATAAGAAGTATTCCCGATGATTATCGGAAAGCAGCATATGGACTTGGTTCAACAAGATGGCAGATGATATGGCATGTAGTTCTTCCTGCGGCACTCTCAGGAATTCTGACAGGAGTTATTCTTGGACTGGCAAGAGCATTTGGAGAAGCACTTGCAGTTGCAATGGTTATAGGTAAAACCAGAGCATTTCCTTCAAATATCCTGTCACCAACAAATAATCTTACATCAGCAATTGCATCTGACATGGGAAATACTGCAAACGGCGGTGAATATAATATGGCACTCTGGTCTATGGCGCTGCTTCTATTCATTATTTCAATTATATTTATTCTGCTGATTCATTTGATTTCATCGGCAAATAAGAAAAAAAATATGGCCCATTGATATGATTTCTCAAATATTGAGAGAAATAAGAATGAAATAAAAGAAATATATTGTGATCAGGGAGTCGATGTATGAAAAAAAATTTAATGGCTTCACAGTTGAAACGCGCAAAAAGGATAGATTCAATAATGACAGTGATTTTATATCTGGTTGGAGGATTTTTTCTTGTACTTCTTATATTCCTTGCAGGTTACATAATAGTAAAAGGAATTTCGGATATAGAGCCGAAATTTTTAAGTTTTAATCAGGCAGGAATAGGAAACCAGTTGTTTAATACGATATATCTGGTGTTCTGGTCTCTTCTTATAAGTATACCGATTGGTGTGGGGGCCGGTATATATATGGCGGAATATGCTGGAGATAATAAATTAACTGCGGCAGTAAGAGTCAGCATGGAAGCATTATCTTCTCTTCCGTCAATTGTAGTCGGGCTATTTGGATATCTTGTATTTATTCTTATGACAGGGGCCAGGTGGAATCTTATGGCAGGTGCACTGGCAGTTTCAATACTCAGTCTTCCGGCAATAACGACAACAACAGAAGATGCAGTAAGATCACTTCCTAAAAGCTACAAACAGGGAAGTATGGCACTTGGAGCGACACATTGGAAAGCAATAACATCTGTGCTTTTGCCGGCATGTGTCCCAAGAATTATAACAGGTATTATTCTTGCGGCAGGAAGAGCATTTGGTGAGGCGGCGGCACTTCTTTATACAGCCGGACAAAGTACAGTAATTAACTGGAATAACTGGAACCTTGCGTCTCCAACATGTCCTTTAAATCCATTTCGTTCAGGCGAGACACTTGCACTTCATATCTGGGTTATGCGTACAGAGGGATCATTGAATCCCGATGCATCTAAAATAGCAAATGTATCAGCGGCAATTCTTGTTATTCTCATTCTGGCATTCAGCATAACTGCGAGGGTTATAACGCGTAATATCAGCCGGAAATCAACAGGTGAGAGGTAAAGAAAGATTATGGAAAATACAGTAAATAAAATAAAAGTAAAAAATCTGAATTTACATTATGGAACATTTCATGCTTTGAAAAATATTAATATAGAGATTGAGAAAAATGAAATAACAGCATTAATAGGACCGTCAGGGTGTGGAAAATCAACATTTTTAAAGACACTTAACAGAATGAATGATCTTGAAAAGGGTGTCAATATAGATGGGGAAGTGAAACTTGAAGGTATAGATATATATAAAGATATGGATGCCATTGAACTTAGAAAAAGAATTGGAATGGTATTTCAGCAGCCAAATCCATTTCCCAAAACGGTATATGACAATGTTGCATATGGACCGAGAATGAATGGAATAAGGGGAGCAGCCCGTCTTGATGAGATAGTAGAAAAAAGTTTAAAACAAGCTGCAATATGGGATGAACTTAAGGACAGACTTCATAAGAGTGCACTTGGTCTTTCAGGAGGACAGCAGCAGAGACTCTGTATAGCAAGAACATTGGCAGTTGAACCGGAAGTGATATTAATGGATGAACCGACATCAGCACTTGATCCGATTTCTACATCAAAAATTGAGGATCTGGCAACTGAACTTAAGGAACTGTACACAATAGTTATAGTCACTCATAATATGCAGCAGGCTGTAAGAATTTCAGATAAAACAGCTTTTTTCCTTTTAGGTGAAATGGTTGAATATGGTGAAACAGACAGATTGTTCTCGGCTCCGCAGGATATGAGAACAGAAAAATATATTACAGGGAGGTTTGGATGATGAGACTTCGCTTTGAAGAACAGCTTAATAATTTAAATAGAGAAATGATTGCGATGGGGGCACTTTCAGAGGATGCCATAGGACTTTCAATCCGTGCACTAAGTGCAGCAGACGGCAGTCTTTTTGATGAAGTTTCAGAAACAGTAGAAAGAATAAATCATAAAGAAAGAGAAATTGAGGATATGTGTTTAAAAATTCTCATGCAGCAGCAGCCTGTGGCTAAAGATCTCAGAACTATTTCTGCGGCTCTGAAAATGGTGTCTGATCTCGAACGTATAGGTGATCAGTCTGAGGATATTGCAGAAATTGTATCTATGCAGGGAATTAACAGAGAAGATGATAAATTTGAAATTCTTGATATGGCCGCCGCCGCAAGCAAGATGGTAACGGAAGCAGTTGATGCATTTGTGATAAGGGATGCAGCAAAAGCTAAAAGCGTTATTGCATCAGATGATACAGTTGATGAATATTTCAATCATATAAAAATTGAACTTGCACATGAATTAAGAGAATCAGGCAAAAATCCGCTGCCTGAAGCAGT
>CALMUC010000286.1 GCA_937872845.1 uncultured Lachnospiraceae bacterium
TGTGATGTCAACCATCTCTTTTGCAAGCTTTGCAACTTCCCTGCGCTGGAATGCCTGAAAATCCTTATATTCTTTACCAGGTACACGATACTGATTGTTATAATATCCCTGGTCAATGATATATTCCGGGCGGAATTTATAACCCATTTCTTTTTCAAACTGCTCTAAAATATAAGGACTTACTGACGCGGAATAACCATACCAATCCACATATTTTTCCCGCTTTAACTCGTCAAACATCAATGTAAACTGATGGAAAAACGTCGTATAGCGAATGACATTGACATATGGATGCTCCTCGCAGAATTTACGCAGGCGCTCCATGGAATATTTATGTGTTTTCGGCTGCCGTACGTCAAACGTAATCTGATGTTCGAAATCTTTCCAGTCATTTGTCACCGCATTGTACATATGTACCGGATCCCAGATAATATATGCCAGAAAGCTTACTGTATATTCATGAAACGGTTCTGCCTCATGAATACAGACGCACCCTGACTCCTCATTATATTCCCACTGTTTGGTCGATACCACCTGACCTGTGGAACGGTCAACAACCTCCCACCATCGTTTAATATCATCTCTTGTATTGACCTGCATTAACTCATCCGAAATCCCCTTCATCAGAGGAATTTGCAGTTCGCTTTCAACAGCCGTATAAAATCCACTCATAATATAACACTGCTGCACCTCATCCGGGTTCGCCTTCGCCCACTCATTATCTTTTCTCGTGGTGTAGTAAGTTGCATAAATCTTTGCCCCGGTCTTTGTCAGCTCTTCCGGGAATTCTGTTCCGTCACAATCGCGGATTGCATCTGCACCCCAGCGTTTCATTAACTCAATTGTCTCTGGAACCACATCCAGATTTGTAGGAATTGTGACACGGCCTGTATTTTTCTCACTCATTTTTCTTCCTCACTCTATTTCATCCATATAATTACTTTCTTTTCTTCTTTTCTGCAAAAGGGCAATTATAAATCCACAATGCCATTAATAAACAGATAATTCCAATAAGCATAATTCCTAAACCTGTTATTTTTCCTGTCATACCCCATCCAAAAACAGACAGGCTTATTCCGGCAATAAAAAGAGCTGCCATTAAAATTATTCTGCATTTTGTGTGCTTTTTCCAAAATTCCATTTTAATCTCCCTTCTCATCAACCCTTTAAACCACCAACAGTCATTCCCTGTGTCAGTTTATTCTGAACACATATATATAAAATTAATGTAGGAAGCATTACTATTACAAGTCCTGCATACATAATTCCATACTGTGCTGCTGACTGCTGTGCCTGCATCAGATTTAATAATCCTACCGGTAACGTTTTCGGTCCCTTTGCCGAACTCATCAGTGTCATGGAAATGATATATTCATTCCAAAAAGAAAGAAAATTAAACAAGATTATCGTAATAATAGATGGTTTTGCCATTGGAAAAATAATTTTCCACATCGTTGTACTATAACCTGCTCCATCAATATATGCCGCCTCTTCATAATCATGTGCCAATGTTGAAAAATACCCTGACAACAGATAAATTGTAAACGGAAGTGCTGTCGCAGCATATACGATTGCAAGTATGACCAGATTATTTAACAGAAAACTTTTCCCAATTACTGATTTCAGCCAATTGTCCCCATCTCGCAGCATCAAAAAAATTGGAACAACAATGTAATTCACGTTAATAAAAAGACCACCCATAAAAGCCGCATTTAAAAATTTACTTCCTTTAAATTTAAAACGTGACAAACAGTAAGCTGCCGGCAGCGCAACAATTAAAAGAATTACAAGTGCCAAAGCTGTAACCAATACGGAGTTTAACATGTAATCTCCCATTTTTGCTGTATTCCAGGCATCAATAAAGTTCTGAAAATAAAAACCCTCCGGCAAAGTCCACGGATTTCCATAAAACTCTTTATTTTGCTTAATGGATGCCATAAACACCCATGCCACCGGAATAATAATACTGACTGCAAGCATTATTAAAACTAAATAGATAAAAAATTTATACAACCGTTCCGCAGAATTCGGATTTTTTTTCTCTCTCATATTTTCTCTCCTTAAAACTCCAGTGGTTCACGCTCTGTAACTTTATTTACAAGTGCAGACAATGCAAACGAGAAAATAAATATTACAACACCTATTGCCATACTGTATCCATATAATCCGGCATCCTTCTGTCCATACATATAGCTTAGTGACACTTCAGAAGCTCCGTTTGGGCCACCTGAAGTCATAGCTTTTACAAAAAGAAATGCCATATTAATAGTAGAAATAATAAAAAATGTTAATGTTGTACGAATATTAGTCCAGATCAACGGAATTGTAATCTGAAAAAACTGAACGAGCCTGCCTGCACCATCTAATCCGGCACTTTCATACAGGCTTTTCGGCACACTCGCCATAGATGCCATGTACATGACCATATAGTAACCAATCGCCTGCCAGATCATTGCAATAATAAGACTGACGATCACAAGCGATTCACCTTTCCACAAAATCGGGTTCTCCATTTTATGAAACAGTCCGATAATACTATTTAGCATTCCGTTCTCCGGCTTATAAATTGCAGAAAAAATACCTGCAATTACTACAACCGATAAAATATTGGGAATATAAAAAATAATACGGAAAAAATTCTGTCCCCTGATTTGTTCTCTTGACAGAATGCCTGCAAAAACAAGTGCAAATGCAAAGGTAACTATTGTAACAACAACAATAAGTAAAATCATGTTTTGCATGGACCTTATAAAATTAGTATCCGATATTAATGTTTTAAAATTTTTCAGGCCAACAAATGTTTCATTCGGTGAATATGCACCTTTTTCAAATAACGACATCCGGAATACATTTAAGGTAGGCAATATCATAAACACAAAAAATAAAATTACTGCTGGTGCTATGCATACCGCCAAAAAACCGCTTCGTCCTCTGGCTTTTTTCATACTTTCACGTTCCTTTCAAACAAACCGTACTATTTAAAATTCGGCGGACAAAAATTCTGTCCGCCGACTCATTTTTACCACTATAGCATTAAGGCAAACTAAAAACTCTTATTTCAAATTCGCCCGCATCTGGTCACTTGCCGAAATAATTCCGTCAATCCATGCCTGCTCATCCATATCGCCTGATACTAATGAGTTTACCGGGTCAAAGAATACTGTTCGCACTTCCACGCCCGGAATTGCTTCAAATGCTGCGAAATTACCCATAGCTGCCTTTGCTCCATTATCATAAATAGAGTAGAACATTACGTTATCACCACTTAATTTGTCTGCAATGCCTAATACTGGCTGGATAGCTCCTGCTTTTGCAAAAATTTCACATGCTTTGTCACTGTATAAATAAGAGATAAATAATTTTGCTGCATCCTGATGCTCTGCACCAGAAGGAATCCATGCCTGCTCAAACCATGTATAACTGTATGCATCTCCGCCATCTTTTACTGCCGGAAGAGCTGTCATTCCCCACTTAAATCCATCTGCACGAGGTGCTTCTGCCATTTCTCCAACGATCCATGTTCCATTTGGCATAAAGATTGCTTTATTGTCAAGTACTAACTGCTGATTCTGTGTGAAGTCCTGATCATTTGCCTGCGCAGGTGTGACCGGATTTGTGTACTCAGCTAACTTTGCAACAATATCAAAGCATGTCTGTGCTTCCGGAGTTTCCCAGATGCCTTCCGCATAATTTGTTGCTTTATCAAAAAATTCCGGACCACCTGCTGAATACATCAGTGCGTAGAAGAATGCATCAAAATAACCTGTTGTAGGATATGTAAATAAGTAAATTCCCTCTTCTTTTGCTTTATCTCCTAATTCCCACATTTCATCCCATGTCTTTGGAACATCCCATCCTTTTTCTTCTAAAAGACCTGCATTATAAAACAGACCACATGGAGAATAAAACATTGGTGCAAGATATGTCTTTCCATCACCATAAGGATTGGTCAATGATGTGTCTGTAAATCCTCCTGCAATCTTCTCTGAAACAAGTTTGTCTTCTCCCGGAACTTTCATAGATAAAACATCTGTAATGTCAGTAATCATATGTCCCTTAATAAACTGTTCCGTCAACGCAGCTTCACGTCCCGTGGCAAGATGAATAACATCCGGGTATTCGCCTCCCTGCATGGATGGTCCAATTACATCCTCTAATTTTTTATCTGTTGTAAGTTCTACTTTAATTCCGGTTTCTTCTGTAAATGCATCTGCCACTTTCTGCCACATTTCAGAACCATAAGCTGTCTCAATAGCAGCTACACTGATTGTTGTTCCAGCTTCTTTTGTCTTGCTGGTATCTGACGCAGAATTCTCCTTTCCTGAATCTGTACCGCACCCTGCAAATAAAGATGCTACCATTACCATACTCATCATTGTACATAAAATTTTTTTCTTCATAGTAACCTCCCATTTTTGTTATTTTTTACTATAAATTCTTATGTTTCCTTCCTTACATTTGTTATTATAGAGTACGCCATCTCTTTTTCCTATCCATATATT
>CALMUC010000287.1 GCA_937872845.1 uncultured Lachnospiraceae bacterium
ATAATATTGAAAGGAAAGGGACACCAGATTTATTGTTTGCGGCAATGGGACTTTTAGCGAGAATTCAGACTATGCAGGGAAAAATTGATGCGGCGTTTGAAACACTTGATCATATTCGTGCAGAAATGCTTGAAAAGGGAGAAACAAGATTTATTGCAAATATTGATGCCATGAGGTGTCGATTGTGGCTGCGCACAGGAAACCAGAAAGATA
This sequence comes from uncultured Lachnospiraceae bacterium, assembly GCA_937872845.1. GTDB lineage: Bacteria > Bacillota > Clostridia > Lachnospirales > Lachnospiraceae > Eubacterium_Q. The sequence goes on from CALMUC010000287.1 coordinate 214, forward strand.
CCGAAGAATGGATGAATGAATACGCACCTTCTTCTTTACCTCCTTTTAGAACTTTATGGCGTTATCAATATATGACAAAAGCAATGGTATATATTACAAAGGACTCCATTGATGAAGCTTTGCTCAGTATAGCACCACTTGTTCAGTATTGTGAAAAATGCGGAAGGGTAATGGATGGAATTTATCTGGGTGTGTTACAGGCAATATGCCATTACCGTAAGAAAGATAATCTGTGGAAAAAAGAAATTATAAAAGTAATTGATACAGCATATTCATATCGATTTATTACACCAGTTGCGGAATTTGGAGCGGCAGTCCGTCCGCTTCTTACAGAAATTGAATGGACCAGAAATAAGAAGTATTTTGAACAATTGATTGCGGTGGTACGGCAGCAGACGGTTTATTATCCGGATTTCCTGAGTAATACTGTGAAAATTGTGGATAATCTGACACCGGCAGAAATGCAGGTACTAAAATTGCTATGCTGTAACCGCAGTAATCAGGAAATAGCGGAAATATTAGGAGTTAAATTGCCAACTGTAAAAACACAGGTAAGGAGCATATTTCAAAAATTTTGTGTCAAAAAACGCAGTGAAGCAAAAGATGTTGCTGAAAAGCTGCATATTGTATAAAAATATGATTCGGATGTTACTTTATATTACATTTTTTACATGCGGATATCTGTGTATGATTATCAGAGGCACTGTCTTCATGGTTTTGAGGGTTCATATTTTAAATAAAAACCGCCCATTTCCAAACGGATAGGGCGGTATGAATAATTTAATTTACATGCCATATATCTTTATTATATTGACTTACAGTACGGTCTGAGGAGAAGAAACCTGCATTAGCGATATTGCAAAGTGCTTTTTGAGCCCAAAGGTCTTCTGATAGAGTATCATAAAGTGCATGTGACTTGATTCTGCAGTAATCTTCGAAATCAGGCAGTGTCATAAACCAGTCTTTGTTTGTCAGTTCAGTGTATAGGCGGTTTAATGATGTTTCGTCGCAGATTTTTTGTATGGTACTTCCAGTCAGAAAATCAATTGCAGAAGCAATTCGACTGTCTTTTTCATACCATTCATGGGCGTGATAATCATTGAATCTGTAGTGGGCAATAACGGTATCACTGCTTTCACCAAAAGTGTAGATGTTATTTTCACCGACAAGATTTGCTATTTCAACGTTAGCACCATCCATTGTGCCGAGAGTGACAGCACCATTAAGCATCAGTTTCATATTACTTGTACCGCTTGCCTCTTTTGAGGCTAAACTTATCTGTTCGGAAATATCACATGCAGGAATCATTTTTTCAGCAAGTGTTACATTATAGTTCTCAACCATAACAATCTTGAGCCATTTGCTTACTTCCGGATCGTTATTTATTATTTCAGAAACACAGAGAATTGCATGAATTATATCTTTTGCAAGAGTGTAGGCAGGAGCAGCTTTTGCACCAAAGAACACTGTTACTGGCACATCAGGCATTTTACCTGATTTGATTTCCTGATATTCATGAATAATCCAGAGCAGGTTAAGCTGTTGTCTTTTATATTCATGAAGACGTTTTGCCTGAATATCAAATACTGAATTTGGATCAATATCAATTTTTTCTGTCTTGCTGATCCATTTTGCAAGAACTTTCTTATTGTCGTTCTTTACATCACGCAGACGTTTCAGAAAATCATGATCTTCCTTGAATTTAAGTAAATCATGAAGCTGTTCCGCATCTTTTTTCCAGCCATCACCGATTCCTTCAGTAATAAGAGCTGTTAATGCCGGGTTACAAGACATCAGCCATCTGCGAAATGTTATGCCGTTTGTTTTGTTATTAAATTTTTCGGGATAGATTGTATAGAAGTTATTCAGCTCACTGTTTTTTAAAATTTCTGTATGAAGAGCTGCAACGCCATTGATGGATGTTGAATAGTGAATATCAATGCTTGCCATATGAACATTCTCATCATTGTCAATGATACAGACAGAAGGATCATCATATTTTGAACGTACAATTGAGTCAAGATTTTCAATTATAGGAATCAGCTGAGGAACTACTTCTTTCAAATAGTGCTTAGGCCATGTTTCAAGTGCTTCGGCAAGAATTGTGTGGTTTGTATATGCACACATTTTTGTGACAATCTGAATTGCTTCATCTTCATTTATTCCACGAGAGCATAAAAGACGTATCAATTCTGGAATAATCATCGTAGGATGTGTGTCATTTATCTGGATTACAGCATAGTCGGCAAGATTTCGCAAATCTGTGCATCCGCGATCTGCACATTCATCGAGAATCAGCTGTGCAGCGTTGGCAACCATAAAATATTCCTGGTAAACACGCAGAAGTCTGCCGTTGTCATCACTATCATCAGGATAAAGGAAAAGTGTCAGGTTTCTTTCTATATCAGTTTTGTCAAAACGAATCCCATCTTTGATTATATTTTCGTCAACACTATCAACGTCAAAAAGTCTAAGGCGGTCACTTTTATTCTCATAACCGGTGACATTTATTTCATACATTGTAGAAGTAAGTGAAAATTTACCAAACTCAATTTTATAATGACGGTCATCACGGCGAAGCCAATTTTCATGATTCCATGAAAGCCAGTTATTTGGAGTTTCATATTGCTTATTATCAGAAAATACTTGCTTGAAAAGACCACAGTGATAGGCAAGACCAATGCCATCAGCTGGTATTCCGGTTGTTGCACAGCTATCCAGAAAACATGAAGCAAGGCGTCCCAAACCTCCATTGCCAAGGGATGGTTCTGATTCAAGTTCTTCAAGATCTGTTAATGATTTACCGGCTGCAGAAAGTTCAGCTTTGACAGAATCATAAAGACCTAGATTGATTAAATTATTACTTAACAGTTTACCAATAAGGAATTCGGCTGAAATGTAATATAGCCTCTTTTTGCCTTCATGAAAGCCTCGTTCAGCAGTTGCATCTGCTGTCATGCGTAAAACTGCATTGTAGAGCTCCAGATTAGTGCATTCTGACAGGGTTTTGTCTGAATAATTTTGTAAATTGTACTGTTTCATATTTAACCTCCGTATGATATATATATGTTTTGCATCACCATGTAGATAATATAATCTTGTCGTTTGTGAAAATCTTGCATTATAAGACTCAAAAATTGCACTATACTATCGTTATTGATGGAGGATATAAAAATGAATCTTGAGAATTATGCTCAGTATAAGGAAACTAAAATTCATGAACAGCCTGGTTTTTCATATAATACATATCTTTGTACTATACCGGATGATTTTGAAAAAGTAGGTCTTCACTGGCATGAACAGATTGAATTGATATATATCAAGAAAGGCCGAGGGATAGTATCTGTAGATCTTACTTCATATGAGGTAGAAAAAGGCTGTATTGTGATTGTATTTCCTGGTCAGCTTCATTCAATAAACAGGTACAAATCATTTAGCATGGAATATGAGAATATAATTTTTTCACTTTCAATGCTGGAACCAGCAAAATCAGATTGGTGTTCAAAATCGTTTTTTGAACCACTCCGGACTGGAACTCTGCGTTTTCCATCTGTTTTAAGACCAGGAACAGAGGAAAGAACAAAAGTAGCAGCATTTGTTGATGCAGCAGATATAGCCTGTGATAAAAAGGAGGATGGATATCCTTTGGCAGTAAAAGGTGAAATGATGCTGATGTTTTATGCATTATATTCATATCGTATTGAAAATGTACACAAATCTGAAGGTAAGGATGCAGCCAGAATAAAACAAGTTCTCGCATGGACAAGAGTGCGTTATGCGGAACATCTTACAATTGAGGATGCGGCTTCTGTTGCAGGATACAGTCCATCTTATTTTATGAGGTTTTTTAAAGATAATGTAGGACAGACTTTTTTTGAATACCTGATTGATTATAGATTGACTGCAGCATCAAGGCTTTTGACAGAGACAGATGAAAAAATCAGTGAAATTGCGTTTGAATGTGGATTTGACAATATTTCATATTTTTGTCGAACATTTAAGAAAAAATATGGTGTAACACCAAAAAACAGCAGAGAAAATAGAAATAAATAAAAAAAAATTGTGCAATATGCACAACAAAAAAGATAAAAAATTGGAATATTAGATAAAAAATAAAAATGTGCTTGCATTGGAAACGTTACCGCTGTAATATGAAAACAGTTTTGGGAACGTTACCGAAAACGTTACCAAAAAGGCGGATCATTTTAAATTTCTCAGAAAAAAGTTAATAAGGAGGAAAATTATGAGAAAAATGAAAAAGTTTGCCGCTCTTACAATAGCGGCAGTTATGGGACTTACGATGTTGCAGGGGTGCGGCTCGACATCTGCAAGTACTTCAAGCACTTCAGATAATACAAGTGCTTCAAGCGATTCAAGCGATTCAAGTGCTTCAAGTGCTTCAAGTGCTTCAAAGAGTTCAAGCAGTGATTCTGCTTCTAAGGCAGAAGCTACAAGCAAAGGTGATGGTAAGGTATATTACTTGAATTTCAAACCTGAGCAGGCAGATCAGTGGACGGCATTGGCAAAGACATATACAAAGGAGACTGGAGTTCCTGTAACGGTTACAACAGCAGCTTCTGGAACATATGAACAGACATTGAAATCTGAGATGGCTAAATCAGATGCTCCGACACTTTTCCAGGTAAATGGTCCTGTAGGCCTTGCTTCATGGAAAGATTATTGTCTTGATCTCTCAAATTCAGATATTGATAAAGATCTTTCTTCAAAAGATTTTGAACTGAAAGATGATAGTGGACAGGTTAAGGGAATTGCGTATGCAATTGAAACATATGGAATCATTTATAATAATGCACTTATTAAGAAATATTGCGCAACTTCAGGTGCAAAGATTAAATCTGTTGATGAAATCACTTCATTTGCAAAACTTAAAGAAGTTGCAGATGATATTCAGTCAAAGGCAAGCCAGCTTGGTATAAAGGGAGCATTTACATCTGCAGGATTTGATTCATCATCTGACTGGAGATTCAAGACACATCTTGCAAATCTCCCTATCTATTATGAGTATAAGGATAATAATGAAAGTTCTTCAGAAGCAATTAAGGGTACATATCTTGATGACTTCAAACAGATCTTTGATTTATATCTTACAGATTCTACAACAGACAGAACACTTCTTTCTGGTAAAACTGGTGATGATGCAGCAGCTGAGTTTGCTACAGGTCAGGCTGTATTCTATCAGAATGGTACATGGGCATATGATGATATAAAGGGAAATTCAGTATCTGATGATGATCTTGGTATGCTTCCAATCTATATTGGCGCAGATGGTGAGAGCTCACAGGGACTTTGTACTGGATCTGAAAATTATTGGTGTGTAAATTCAAAGGCTTCTAAAGAAGATCAAGATGCAACACTTGCTTTCCTTAAATGGGTTGTTGAGTCTGATGAGGGTCGTGAAGCTCTTTCAGGTGACATGGGATTTGTAACTCCGTTCTCAACATTTACAGATAAATATCTTTCAAAGAATCCACTTGTTGTTTTTGCACAGAAATATAATGCAAGCAAGACTCCGGTATCATGGAACTTTACAACAATGCCTTCTGAGCAGTGGAAGAATGATTTAGGTTCAGCAATGCTTGAGTATGCACAGGGTACTGGAAAATGGGATGCTGTAAAGTCGGCATTTGTTGATAACTGGGCAACAGAGTACAAGGCAGCACACAGCGACTCAGCTCAGTAAAGTCTAAAAATTAAAGTTATATTATAGTATAGCAATTCATTCATTGTGGGGGTGGGTCTAATACAAGCCCACCCTCCACTTATTTTAAATATGAGGTCAATAATATGGAAAAGGCTATAAAAAAATACTTTCCTGTTTTTGTTTTGCCTACATTGATTGCATTTGTTATTGGGTTTATCGTACCATTTTTCGAAGGTGTCTGGCTTTCCTTCTGCGATTTCACTACAATTAATGATGCAAAGTGGGTCGGACTTGCAAATTATATAAAAATCATGTCTGATAAAACGTTTGGACATGCATTTGGATTCACAGCACTTTTTACAGTTGTATCTGTAATTCTTATTAATTTTCTGGCATTTGCACTTGCATTGGCGTTAACAAAAAAATTCAAGGGCACAAATTTGTTCAGAACTGTTTTCTTTATGCCTAATCTGATCGGAGGTATTATCCTTGGTTATATATGGAATATACTTTTGAATGGTGTTCTTCTTGCTTTTAAGAAAACACTTACATATTCTTCATTTTATGGATTTATAGGGCTCGTTGTTCTGATGCTTTGGCAGCAGATTGGATATATGATGATTATTTATATTGCCGGAATTCAGAATATTCCGATGGAATTGATAGAAGCGGCAAAAATTGATGGTGCGAGCAGTAAACAGGTTTTGAAGAGCGTTATAATACCTATGATGATGCCAAGTATCACAATATGTACATTCCTTACACTTACAAATGGTCTTAAGCTGTTTGATCAGAATCTTGCGCTTACTAATGGTGAGCCATCTCATATGTCAGAAATGCTTGCATTGAATATTTATAATACATTCTATGGAAGAACAGGGTGGGAAGGTGCAGGACAGGCTAAGGCAGTAGTATTCTTCATTCTTGCTGCTTTAATAGTTATTGTGCAAAATGGTCTGACCAGCAGAAAGGAGGTTCAGGCATGAAAGCTAAAGCAAAGAAACAAAGTAT
>CALMUC010000288.1 GCA_937872845.1 uncultured Lachnospiraceae bacterium
GGTTCTGTTTGAAAAAAATACTGCTATATAACCAATAGGCTCAGGGAATTTCCTCTGGGTCTTTCTTAAGATTCCTCAAAAATTGAGAATTACATATGTTCAATTCTTTGTATTAGGTATATATTTTGAAAAGTTGTCCGGTTATACTGACAATATCAAAAGGCAGAACTGTTAGAATGAGGTGAGCAGATGGATACAGCACAGAGAATAAGGATAATTCGGATGATTGAAAAAATAGAGAAGAACCCAGAATTCAGTAGTAAAATCGGTGTGAGAAATACATCTGAGTTTATATCAAGTAAACAATCAAAAAAATGAATGATTCAAATCATAACAGGAGTCAGAAGGAGTAGAATATGTTATCGTTACTATTTGCTATATGCATGATCTGGTTTATTGGAAAATTTTTTATATTTGGTGTAAAAGCATCCTGGGGAATCTTAAAGCTGCTCTGTACAGTTGTATTTTTCCCGGTGATTTTGATAGGAATGGTTGTTGGCGGACTGATTTATATTGCATTTCCATTGTTGATCATCGGCGGAATCATTGCACTTATATCATCTAACTCATAAAAATACGAGGAGGGAAGAAATTATGGGATATGATATAGAAAAAGAGAAACGAGAAGCGATTGAAGCAGGACAACGTGCGTTAAGTAGTCTTCGGACAGCAGAAGAAAACCTGAACAGTGCAAAAAATTGGGGCTTGGTGGATATGTTTGGCGGTGGATTCTTTTCTACGATGTTGAAACACTCCAAGATGGATCAGGCCAGACAAAATATGGAACAGGCGAAATATGATCTTCGTAATTTCAGTAGGGAATTAAATGATGTGAACATGGCTTGTAATCTGAAGATCAATACTGGAGATTTCTTATCCTTTGCAGATTATTTTTTTGATGGATTTGTTGTGGATTGGATGGTGCAGGATCGAATCAATAATGCCAGACATCAGGTGGAAGAAGCTATCCGCAGAACGGAATACATCATAAACCAGTTACAGCATATGTAAAGGAAAGCGGCAGTGGACCATAAATAGGTTCGCTGCCTTGTTTTTTCATACTTATTTCTGTTTCTTTTTTTCTTCTCTGAGCAATTCGATGTTTAGTCCCTGCTCTCCGGCTGTTTTATCAACCCAGAGATTCAGAGAATCTATTGCCAGAGAAATTTCATCCAGTTTGTTGCTGATAAAAGCAAAATCTTTGATTTCATCATCGCTGATCTTACCGTCACGGGCAATCTGGATCAGACGTGTGGTAAGAGGATTAATCTCATTCAGACTGGCAATGGTTTCCAGGATTATATTGGATAAGTCAGAAACTTCGACTTCCGGGACATAACGGTGACCGATTTCGCATTTATGAGAGCAGTAATAATTGCAGAGATCTGGTCGCCCGTAAGCGTCTGCCATCTGGATAATATCATAAGGTGTAGGTTCCTGCATTTCATATTCAAATTTTTCAATTTTAGAATCAGAAACAGCAGTCATTTTTTCGCTGGCTTCTAATCTGGTAAGACCGGCTTCTTCCCGGCAAATCTGATAAATTGTTTTATTTTCTCTTGTAGATTGTTTCCCCATGAGAATAACCTCCCCGTATATCGCCGAACATGAGAATTATCAGGTGTTAAGTCCACATGCTGTGCGTGTATTTTCTTTATAGATTTTATTATACTTGAAGCATCAGTAAACAACAAGTGCATTGTTGATACGGAATTATGAAAGGAAGAAAAAACATGAGGAAAACTAGAAGTGATTGTAGAGTAGGAACATTTGAAAAGAAGCATGGTCTTCCACCGGGGACTATTAGAAACAAAAATGGAAGAGATACCAGAAGTGACAAAAAAATTGGCACCATTCGCAAAGAAGCAAAGTAGGAACATAATCATGGAAAAGAAAATAAGAAAAAGATATCATTCAGAAGAAGCTGTAAAAAAAGCGTTAAAAATTGAATCATTTCGAAATTTAACAAAGGATAAAGTGATGGAGTTTACATCTATGATTCCATATATGGAAAAGGAAGTGGCGCTTGAAATAATAAAGCAGTTCCCAGTATATGTAGAGTTTGTGGAATCAGCAATAGAAAATTATACACAGTTATGCAAAACAATTTTAGAAACAAATAAAGAAGAATATGAACAAGCAGTTCATGCACATCAGTATGTTCTTGAGACCTTCGCAAATCAGCTGGAACAAGAAAACTTAACAGAGGAGGAAAGAAGGGAATTTTCTGAAAAAATGATGGAAGAAGCTGATAAAATAACGGAATTATATTTACAGCAGCAGAAATTTCATGAGCGAGTGTTCAAGACGATTGGGGGAGTTGTAACATTAGCTTTGGGAGTGACGGTAACAATGTTAGGTTTAAAAGCAATTGGTAGCGATGAAGATTTACCTCAACTAGATGATGAGAATCAGAATGTTGCATAATAGCTTTATCTATAATTGAAAACAACAGGATGGAAAGGCTCAGGAAAAAGTATTCTGGGCCTTTTGTCTTAGAAGGATAGCAGTATAAAAGAGCAGGGATTTTTATACCCCACCTATTGATATACACTGTAACCATCA
>CALMUC010000289.1 GCA_937872845.1 uncultured Lachnospiraceae bacterium
AAACCCGGCCCCTGCCATAACAACTACTATAAGAATAAATACAACCAATACCAATTTAAAACCGCTGATAAAAACCCGGTTATAATTCCTGCTGTCTTTCGATGTCAGTTTTTCTTGTCTTTTTTTTATTCCATACCTACTATAGTTCAAAACACGCCTCCATTTGCAACAAATGCAACAGAAACATTATATCAAAACACAACTATGTTTACAATCTACCCTGAAATGTCTTTATTGCAAGACTAATAAATTCTTTATTATTCTTTGTCAGACCAAACATCCGTATAATATTTTCTGTTACTGAATCTGTTTTTGAATCACGAAAACGTCCATGTATTAAATCAAGAATTTTTTCTTCATCTTCATCAAGTAAAAGATCATCCCGCCGTGTTCCGGATTTTTCAATATCTATTGCTGGAAATACTCTTTTTTCTGAAAGATCGCGATTTAAAACAAGTTCCATGTTTCCAGTACCTTTAAATTCTTCAAAAACCATATCATCCATACGGCTTCCTGTATCTATCAATGCAGTAGCAAGAATTGTAAGACTTCCGCCCTCCCTCATATTTCTTGCTGCTCCAAAAAACTTTTTGGGCATATGAAGTGCCGCAGGATCAAGTCCTCCTGAAAGTGTTCTTCCAGAAGACTGCACCGTAAGATTATAAGCTCTTGCAAGTCTCGTAATACTATCGATCAGAATAACCACATCTTCTTTACATTCTACAAGCCTTTTTGCATGTTCAATCACCATTTCCGAAACCCTTTTGTGATGATCTGGCAGTTCATCAAATGTCGAATAAATAACTTCAACATTTTGTCCCTCTATTGTCTCCTTTATATCCGTAACCTCTTCGGGTCTTTCATCTATAAGCAGCACAATAAGATGCATTTTTTGATATTCTTTGCTGATACGTTTTGCTATCTGTTTCAATAATGTTGTTTTACCTGCCTTCGGAGGTGAAACAATCATTCCTCTCTGTCCTTTACCTATTGGTGAAAACAAGTCCACTATACGCAGTGATACAGGTGCGTTATCATAATCTAAATGTATCCTTTCATTAGGAAAAACAGGTGTCATGTTTTCAAATTTTTGACGGCCATAAATCTCTGATGGTTTTTTCCCATTGATTGTCTCTATACACAAAAGTGCACTAAACTTCTCACTTTCCCGCATTTTCTTCTTTACAGGTCCTTTGAGTATATCTCCTGTCCTAAGTCCAAACCTTCTAATCTGCATAGGTGAAATATAAATATCATGGTTTCCAGGCATATAGTTATCACTTCTAATAAAACCATACCCCTCCTGCATTATTTCTAAAATACCATTTGCATATGTGCCATCTGCATCTGCAAGTTTAAACTCCTGTCCTTCATATACTGTCAAAGTACTTTTTTCCATTACATTTTCAGGCTGTGACATTCCATCAACATCACCTTTTTCTACTGTTGATTCATTTAAAGATTTTTCTATTATTTTCAGATTTGTATCTGATTTATCTTTTTTTACATTTTTTCCTTCTTTAAACGAAGTTCTTGTTTCAAAAGAATCAACATGAGAAGAAGCATCAGGCTTATCATTCTCTTTAAAATCTTTAACACTAATATTATTGTTTTCAGATTTTATATTTCTGAAAGTTTTTAAAGGTGCAGAATTTCCCATTTGCCTGTTGTTTTCTTCTATTTTTTTTTGCTTTTCAACATTTTCATTATAAGCTTTATTCTGGTGTCTTTCAGTATTTTCAATATTAACTCTGCTTTCGCTTCTTTCAATATTTCTACTATGAACTCTGTTTTCACTTCTTTCAGCATTCCCACTGTGAACTCTGTTTTCACTTCTTTCAGCATTTCTACTGTGAACTCTGCTTTTACGGGTCTCAGTATTTACGGTATGAGCTGTATTTTTACGTCCTTCATTATTTCCACTGTGAACTCTATTTTCGTGTCTTTCAGTGCTTACAGGCTGAACTGAATTTTTATTTTTTTCTGAATTTGATATTTCTTTTTTTGCTGATGCTCTTAAACTAGTATCATCTTTTACATTAAACCTATCTTTTTCTTTACTGCTGTCTATTTTTTTAGAAATCCCATCTGCATTTTCATTTTTCAGAATTCTACCTGCGGATACATTTTTCTGTTTAGGCCTTATATTTTCTTTTGATTTAATAATATTATTTTTTTCTCTTTCTTCTTTCAAATTATCAAGTTTTAAATCTACATTTGTAAGAAGTTCAGCCAATTCTGACTTTTTTAATTGTGAAACATTCCGCAGCCCCTTCTCTTTTGCAATTTCCTTTAATTCTGTAATTTTCAGTTTGGTATAATCCATTTGCACTCCTTTCGTAAAATATTAATATTTTAATTTTATTTAAATTTATTTCAAATTTGATTTTTTTTTAAAAATCACTTATGCTGAATTATGCTATTATTTTTCTTAGGGGATAATTATGGAAAGCAGTATTTTGTATAAATTAATAATTTTATATATGTTGGATAGAATTGATGAATATTCTCTTACAAATTCAGAAATATCAAATTTTATTCTTGATCATGGATATACAAACCTTTTTAATATTCACGAAGCATTAAATGGTCTTATCGAGGGTGGTTTTATATCTGTAAGTTCAATACGTGACACGCAACATTATAAAATAACTGATTCTGGAGAAGAAGCTCTCCTATACTTTGAAAATAGAATCTCAAACTCGATCAAACAGGAAATATTAGATTATTTTAAGAAAGAAAAAATTAATATAAAAGAAGAGTCTGAGGTGACAGCCGACCGTTATTATAACAATAGTAATGAATTTACTGTAGATTTAAAAATAAATGAGAGAGCAGAAACACTGCTTGAAATTAAGTTTTCAGTTCCAACAACTGCTATGGCTGATAAAATTTGCGATGAATGGCGGAATAAAAGTGGCGATGTCTATAATTATCTTATCAAAACATTAATTGAACATAATAAATCGTAATTCTATGAACATATTTTTTCTACTGCATCAAGAATCTCATCTCGACCATTTTTTGTAACAGAGCTAAAAAGATACACGGGTACATCATTTTTTATCTTTAAAGCATTACGCATATTTTCAATATTTTTATTTATTTCCGACTTTTTTAATTTGTCTGATTTGGTAGCTATTATAAATGGCCTGACACCAGATTTAAATATCCATTCAAGCATCATCCTGTCATCATCATTTGGAACTCTTCTTAAATCAAGCACCAAAAAAACAGCCTCAAGGGTCTGTGAACCATTTAAATAATTCTCAATCATTGGTCCCCACTTCGCACGATCTTCCTTTGATGCTTTTGCATAACCATACCCCGGCAGATCAACAAAATAAAATTCACTATTAACATGATAGAAATTAATTGTAACAGTTTTTCCAGGAGTAGATGATGTTCTGGCTAATTTTTTTCTATTTAAAAGTCCATTAATCAGTGATGACTTTCCAACATTTGATCTTCCTGCAAATGCAACCTCTTTCTCAGAAATGTGCGGAAGTGAACTTGTCACTCCACACACATAATCAAGTTCAGAATTTTTTATTATCAAAGCAAACACCTCATTCCGTTACCGGTTTGTTTTTTTTATCTGAAGATATCTCCGTATCATCACCGGATTCAGGATTCTGACCAACTACAATCTCAGGTTCAGAGCCTTTCACAACTGTATCCTCATTTACAATACATTTTATAATATTATCCTGAGAAGGAATTTCAAACATGATGTCAGTCATTACATTTTCAATTATTGCCCGAAGTCCTCTGGCTCCTGTACCTCTTTCCATGGCCTCATGTGCAATTTCTTTTAAAGCTCCATCTGTAAATTCAAGTTCAACATCATCCAATGAAATAAGTTTCTGATATTGCTTCATTATTGCGCTCTTAGGTTCTGTCAAAATTCTTATAAGTGCATCTTCATCAAGTCCATCAAGAGTTACAACAACAGGCACACGTCCCACAAACTCCGGGATGATTCCATATTTAATCAAATCCTGAGGTTCAACCTTTTTCAAAATTGCATCTTCATCTGAACTCTTTTGTTCATCAATATCGGCATTAAATCCAATTGATTTCTGTCCTATACGATTCTCAATGATTTTTTCAAGTCCATCAAATGCTCCACCACAAATAAACAAAATATTATTTGTATTAATTTGAATCAATTCCTGCTGTGGATGTTTTCTGCCACCCTGTGGTGGAACAGAAGCATTTGTCCCCTCAACTATTTTCAAAAGGGCCTGCTGAACACCTTCGCCTGATACATCTCTGGTTATTGAAACATTTTCAGATTTTTTTGAAATTTTATCAATCTCATCAATATATATTATTCCATGCTCAGCTCTCTCAATGTCATAATCTGCAGCCTGTATAAGTTTCAAGAGAATATTTTCAACATCCTCACCTACATATCCAGCTTCCGTCAAAGTTGTAGCATCTGCAATTGCAAAAGGAACATTAAGAATCTTTGCAAGTGTCTGCGCAAGATATGTTTTCCCAGATCCTGTAGGTCCAACCACTAGAATATTACTCTTCTGTAATTCAACATCATCACCGAAGTCTTTTCCTGCCAATACCCTTTTGTAATGATTGTAAACTGCAACTGAAAGGACTTTTTTTGCCCTTTCCTGACCTATTACATATTGATCAAGAAACTCTTTTATCTCTACAGGTTTTGGTAAATTCATCTCACCATCCTGATTAGAATTATTAATAGTTTCCTCAATAATTTCGTCACAAATCTGCACGCATTCGTCACAGATATAAACACCAGGTCCAGCAATAAGCTTGTGAACCTGGTCTTCTGTCTTGCCGCAGAACGAACATTTCAAACCTTTGTTATCGCCTGTACGACTTGCCATTTTATATTTCCTTTATATTTATATTATCTTTATAATTAACTTAATTTCGATTGCTGACAACAAAATCAACCAATCCATATTCCTTTGCCTGCTCAGCTGTAAGCCAATTATTACGATCACAATCCTTCAAAAGTGTATCATAATCTTTACCACAGTTTTCAGCCATTATTCCAAGTAAATTTTTCTTTATTCTGATTATATGTTCAGTTTCAATTTCCATATCAGATGCCTGTGTTCCTGATGGAAGTCCTCCCATCGGCTGGTGAATCATAACTTCTGCATTAGGAAGTGCAAAACGTTTTCCTTTAGTACCTCCAGAAAGAAGAAATGCTCCCATTGAAGCTGCCATTCCAACACAAATTGTAGAAACATCACATTTAACATAATTCATTGTATCATAAATAGCAAATCCGGCCGAAATTGATCCTCCCGGACTATTTATATATAAGTTAATATCTTTTTTAGAATCCTCTGATTCCAGGAAAAGCAGCTGAGCAACAACAAGACTTGCCGTTACATCATTAACTTCATCTCCAAGAAAGATTATTCTTTCTTTTAAAAGCCTTGAATAAATATCATACGCCCGTTCTCCACGGTTCGTTGTTTCGATAACTGTAGGCACAAGTGCCATCTATTAGACCTCCTTTGCTTTAGAAGCAATAAGTTCTGCAGCTTTCTGCATCTTAACATCAGAGCGAATGTTCTCAACGCCCTCTGTTCCAGCATATTTTTTGAAATCTTCTACTTTAATATTATACTGTTTAGCCTGCTTTTCAATTTCAGCATCAACTTCCTCATCTGTTGCTTCAATATTATTTTCCTTGGCAACTGCTTCAACAACAAGACTGTTCTTTATTCTTCTTTCCGCCTCAGGTTTTGCCTGCTCCAATAAATCTGTCCTTGTCTGTTTTGTCATTTTTAGATAACTGTCAATATTCATACCCTGATATTGGATTCTCATTTCGAAATCTTTAATTATCTGTTCCTGCTGAGTTTTAAGCATAGCCTCAGGAATATCCATCTTTGAAAGTTCAACAAGCTTATCTACAGCTTTGTTTTCCTTTGCATTCTTTGCCTCTTCCTTTTTCTTTTCCTCAAGTTTTTTTCTCACATCTGATTTATACTCATCAACGGTTTCAAAATCTGTTGTATCTGAAACATATGCATCATCAAGTTCAGGTGCCTTTACCTCTTTAATATCCTTTATAGTTGTTTTAAATACAGCTGCTTTGCCCTGAAGATCTTCTGCCTGATAATCATCCGGAAATGTTACATTTACATCAAATGTCTCTCCTTTTGAATGTCCTATAATCTGCTCTTCAAATCCTTCAATAAAGCTTTTTGAGCCAAGAACAAGTGGATAATCAGATCCCTGTCCACCTGCAAATTCAACTCCGTCAATAC
Organism: uncultured Lachnospiraceae bacterium; assembly: GCA_937872845.1. Classification (GTDB taxonomy): domain Bacteria; phylum Bacillota; class Clostridia; order Lachnospirales; family Lachnospiraceae; genus Eubacterium_Q. The sequence continues at coordinate 6,273 of CALMUC010000289.1, forward strand.
TTCCGTTAAAATCAATTGTAACTTCATCATTAAGTTCAGCTGCACGTTCAACAGTTTCTTTGCTTGAATTCTGTTTGAGACTGCGCTGAATTTCTTTTTCTACATCATCATCTGTAACTTCGGTATCAATCTTTTCAATCTCAATCTCATCAAAATTACCAAGTTCAACTGGTGGCTTTGTAGCAACTTTTGCCGTATAAATAAAGTCCTTACCTTTTTCAATCTGAGATACACTTATTTCAGGGCTTGATACAATTTCGATTTCTTCCTGATTCTTTAATTCTTCAGGATATGTCTTATTTATTAAATCATTTGCAGCATCATCAAAAAATACAGCATCTCCATACTCTTTTTCAATCAACGCCATTGGTACCTTACCCTTGCGAAATCCTGCAAGCTGAAATTTACCTTTGTTCTTCTTATAGGCATCTACGAGAGCTTTCTGAAACTCATCTGCTGAAACCGTAACTGTCAGTTCTGCCATATTTCCATCTAATTTTTTTACTGCTAAACTCATGATTAAATTTCCTCCTTGATTCTTACCGGATTCTCCGGCACACATATTGTTGAATTATAACATACGAGTTTTGATGCGTCTAGTAGCCGATTATCTAACTTTTCACATAATAATCACTCCGGATAATTTAAATTATCTTCCGAAAGATTATGCAGAACTTCCAGATACTTACTTGCTCTGTATTTTGCCATATCAAGATTCATATCAAGATAGTTTCCGCAGTCTCTTGCAGCCTGACCGGGAATTTCACCTTCAAATCTGCTGCACCATTCAAACATATATGTCACAAGTTCTGAAACATCTCCGGACTCATAATCTCCTGCGAGTATCATGTAAAATCCTGTTCTGCATCCCATCGGTCCAAAATATATTGTTTTATCTTTTATTTTTGGATTATTTCTTAAATAAGTTGCGCAAAGATGCTCTAATGTGTGAACTTCTGCCGTATTCATAACAGGTTCAAAATTCGGGCGTGTCATTCTTATATCAAATGTTGTAATAATTTCCTGTCCTACCATGTCTTTTCTCGAAACATATATTCCCGGGAGAAGATTAAGATGATTTACATTAAAACTAGCAATTTTATTCATTTTCATCTATGCCTTTCCATTATTTTAACTTAGCAAAAATAATATTTTATTTTTATAATCTGCTGACAAGTGCAGCAACAAGTTTAACAGTATGTTCAATTGCCTTTATCTGAAAACTTGGGTAATCAATCGTTGCCGAATCATCAGCTTTATCAGAAATTGCGCGTATAATTAAAAAAGGCACTTCATTAAGAGCCGCCGTATGCGCAATAGAGGCTCCCTCCATTTCAACGCAAAACGCATGTGTAATCTCTACTATTTTATCTTTCAAATTTTTCCCAAATATAAAAGCATCTCCGCTTGCAACTCTACCCTCAAATACAGCAATATCATCATTTACATTTTTGCAGCACTCAACTGCTATCGTCCTGATTTTTTCATCTGCTTTAAATATTGTAATTCTATCTGAATTTTCAGTAAATAAAGGATTCATATCTGGTATTACTGCCCTTTTATACCCAAGTGCTGTAACATCCATATCATATTCGACTGCATCTGTTGAAATAACAATATCACCTATGTTGACAGATGCATCCAGGCTTCCAGCAACTCCAGTATTTATAAGCACTTCAGCGTTATAATATGCAACCATTGCTTCTGCCGAAATTGCCGCATTCACTTTGCCAACTCCAGAACAAGTAAGTACAATTTCCTTGCCTGAAAGTATTCCCCTGTAAAATTTAAGTCCGGCATGCTTATCGACAGATACATTTTCCATCAATTGTATAACATCATTTATTTCCTGAGACATCGCCCCTATTATTCCAATCATATTTCATTAAATAATCCAATCATCTAAATACAGATCAGATTTTCCCTTTCTCCAGGAAACACCTGGATATATTTTCAACAGATAACATATTTATCACTCATTTTGATTTTTACTCCACTGTCTGTTCATTCATCTGCTGTGATAATTCCCAGCATAATATATCAATATCATCTGCAAATGCTATACGTTCCATGAAATCCTCTTCAAGAAATCCGTAATGAATCATGCTTTCAAACATACTATAAAGAGGCTCCCAATAATTTTCAATATTTAAAAAAATGATTTTTTTCTTAATTATGTTCAAATGAATCCGGCACAAAATTTCAGATGCCTCCTCAAGTGTACCTGTTCCACCAGGGAGTACAACAAATACATCACCTAGTTCCATCATCTTGTCTTTTCTTTCATTCATGTCTTCAGTCACAATCAATTCCGAGATACCTTCATGCTGGACCTCATTTTTTATAAACATTTCCGGTTCAATTCCTATAACCTTTCCACTTTCCTGTAACGCTGCATCAGCAATTATTCCCATAGTTCCTTCTTTACTTCCACCATAAACAAGAGTGTGACCATTTTTTCCAATCCATTTTCCAAGATCTCTCGCTGCATTTGAAATTCTTCTGTTATTTGTATTTGATGCTCCAAGATACACAGTAATATTCATATTTGTTTCCTTTATTTATAAAAAGTTTCTTTATCTACATAATCCCATTATTCTACAATCTGATAACTATATTTTCAAATAATCTTTCAATTTTTTCACTAATACATTCAACAAATTTTCAGTTCAAATCATTTTCATAAAAAAGAAGGCACGGAATAATTTTTCCCGTGCCTTGACTTTTAATAAGATAAAAACAAAATTAATTTTCTGCCTTTTTTACCTTAGCTTCCTTAATCTTCTTTGTAAGAATAGGTACAACTTTATTAAGGTCACCAACCACACCATAATCAGCAACATCAAATATAGGAGCGGTTTCATCTTTATTTATTGCAATAATGATATCTGATTCTTCCATTCCTGCAACATGTTGAATTGCGCCACTAATACCAATTGCAAAATATACATGCGGGCGAACCGTTTTCCCTGTTTGTCCTACCTGAAGTTCCTTTGCCTGCCATCCCGAATCAACAACTGCACGTGAACATGACACCTGTCCACCAAGCACCTCTGCAAGTTCTTCAAGAATTTTAAAATTTTCAGCAGATCCAACTCCACGACCACCAGAAACAAGAATCTTTGCATCCTGAATATCCGCAACATCTGAAACCGCTTTAACAATCTTTTCAATTTCTACATAACAATTATCAGGAGTAAATCCAGGATTGAATTCTTCAACATCTGCTTTAGCACCCTTTACGCGGTCTTTCTTCTGCATAACGCCTGGACGAACTGTTGCCATCTGTGGTCTAAATTCAGGACATGCAATAGTTGCAATTGTATTTCCACCGAACGCTGGACGAGTCATGAGAAGCTGATTATGAAGCTGTTCTTTTCC
>CALMUC010000290.1 GCA_937872845.1 uncultured Lachnospiraceae bacterium
AAGCAATTATGGATGATGTGCGTGAGAATGACCAGTGCCTGTTCTATGTGGGAGTCACCATTATTGTTATGGCGGAGAGCAAAAAGGAATTAGAAAGCATCTGCGAAACCATTGAAACCATTGGAAAGCGTAACAGTTGTACCATTGATGTGCATTATTTGAAACAGAGAGAAGCACTAAATACTACACTTCCAATTGGAGTGAGACAGGTAGAAACCATGAGAACTATGCTTACACAGTCACTTGCGGTGCTTATGCCATTTAATGTACAGGAATTAAATGATGCTGGAGGTAATTACTACGGCATCAATCAGATTTCAAAGAACATCAATGTAGGGAATCGTAAGAAACTGATTAACGGAAACGGATTCGTATTTGGAGTACCTGGTTCTGGAAAGTCCTTCTTCTGTAAGATGGAAATGGGAAATGTATTCTTATCGGGTGATGATGAAATCATCGTAATTGATCCAATGAACGAGTATTTTGATATTGCACAGACCTATGGCGGTACAGTGGTAAATATGTCCACCTACACAGACAACTATGTGAATCCGCTTGCTATGGATGTATGGAACTTAGACCAGAACGATTCTAAGGGTTGGGTAAGAGAAAAGGGCGAGTTTATGCTTGGTCTTTGTGAACAGTGTATTGGAGATACTTTAAATTCCAGACAGAAATCAATCATTGATAGATGTGTAAGAAAACTCTATATCGACATTGCAAGAAGCAAAGAAAAGTATATCCCTGTTATGTCAGACTTCTATGATTTACTGTTACAGCAACCAGAAGATGAAGCGAAGGATATTGCATTGTCACTTGAGTTATTTGTATCTGGTTCCTTAAATATCTTCAATCACCAGTCAAATGTGGATGTAGATAACAGATTTACTGTATATGGAATCAGAGACTTAGGTGCAGAACTTAGTCCTATTACTATGCTTGTTATGATGGAGAGTATTCAGCAGAGAATTGTAGAGAATGGAAAAGCAGGTAAGGCAACTTGGCTTTATATTGATGAATTCCACGTTTTGCTTAACTCAGAATATTCTGCGAAGTATTTACAGCAGTTATGGAAAAAAGTGCGTAAGCAGGGAGGTTTATGTACTGGTATCACACAGAATGTCGTGGATTTATTACAGAACTATACAGCTACCACAATGCTTGCTAACTCAGAATTTGTAGCCTTATTAAAACAGGCAAATACAGACAGTTCTAAGATGGCAGAAGTAGTTGGTGTATCAGAAGCACAGCTTCGATTTGTAACAAACACTTCATCAGGTATGGGACTGATTAAATGTGGTTCAGTAGTTATTCCATTTGATAATCAGATCAGTAAGGATACCAACCTCTATAAACTTTATAACACCAATATCCATGAAAAGATTGCGGAACAGAAAGCAAAAGAGGCAGCACTTGCGAGAGCAAAAGGAATTGAAGAATAAGAAGGATATGCCACTAGGAGTAATCTTGGTGGCATGTTTTATTTGGCAGGGAGGTAAGAACATTGAACATCAAAAAGGTTGATGATAAGCCGATGGTGATTCATACCAAAGAGAAAGCGAAGATTCACAGCCATGTTCCCAAAGGTGCATCCATCAAAGGTAGTAATATATACACTGTTGACCGTTCTCCCAAGATTAAGGGTAGTGCGGTTGCTAATGAGAAGCAAAGTAAGTCATATCGAAAGAGCACCATTCATAAGACAAAGGCTGATAGAACAGGACGTATTTCTAAATTCTGTAAAGGGATACAGAATAGTAACCAGCCCATTAAGGTCAAGAAGACTACACTTCGGAATGCAGGAGTTGTAGGTGCAAAGACTGCAACAGACCATATGGAAGGTG
>CALMUC010000291.1 GCA_937872845.1 uncultured Lachnospiraceae bacterium
CATGTCCTGACTGCTGAAAAATTGATTTACATTATCCCTTTCACCGCGGATTACCATCGTATGAATTCTTCCGCACCTTTCATCTGCAACAACCTTGAATCCATCACACGCCTCATCAATTCTTGCAAGTGTTTCCAGCTCATTTTTGCCAAATACGCACTGAATCTTCTGCAGTCCAAGTTTCATATTATTCAAATCTTCTGATACTATAAGTCCACCTTTATGTATAAGTCCTATCTTGTCGCAAATATCTTCAAGTTCTCGCAGATTATGAGAAGCTATAACACAGGTGAGTCCTCTCTTTTCCAGATCATTTGCAAAAAGGCTTTTAACCGCCTGTCTCATTACAGGATCCAGACCATCGAATGTTTCATCCAAAAAAAGATACTTGGTTCCGGCTGAAATTCCATAAATTACAGAAAGCTGTTTTCTCATACCCTTTGAATAATTTGAAATATTTCTTTTCGGATTTAATCCGAATTTTTTTAAAAGATCCTCAAATCTTGAAAAATCAAATTCCTGATAAATATTTTTATAATATTTTGCCATATCAAGTGCATTTGCACCTGGCAAAAACCATGACTCATCCGGTACAAAAAAAATATTTTTCTTACTTGCAGCATTATCATATACTGACTTTCCATCTATAATGATTTCACCTGCATCAGGTTTTATGACACCTGACAGCATACGAAGAAGAGTCGATTTACCTGCACCATTGGTTCCAATCAGCCCGAATATTATTCCTTCAGGTATACTCATAGTGAGAGATTCTAATGCATTTATATCATCAAAACGCTTTTCAATACCATTTATTTCAATCATTTTTTTCTCCCTTCCTCACATTTTCCATAGCTTCTTTCATAAGTTCTTCTGATGAAATTCCAATTTCTTCAGCTTGAAACAATATGTCTACAATCTTTTTTTTCAGCAAACTTCGTCTTTCATTCTTCAGTCCATCACTGTGACATACAAAATTGCCCTTCCCTTTCACCGAGTAAAGGAAACCATCCCGTTCAAGTTCTGTATAGGCTTTCTGAACTGTATTTGGATTTGCAGATAATTCCATAGCAAGACTTCGTACCGATGGCATTTGTTCATCAGGCAGAAGAACTCCCTTAAGAATAAGCATTTTATACTTTTCTTCAATCTGCTCATATATCGGTCTTGCGTCTCTATAATCAATCAGATTCATATTTCCTCCTTTTCTTAAAACAGATCTGATGCATCATCAATACTTACACCGTCTGTCTTATCTGTATTAATCATACTAGTACAGTTGGTGGTTGTCAAGTTGATCTTTCAAATCATCAAAAATTATAAAACAAAAAATAGTATGCATCAGACTCCTGGTCTGTGCATACTATCTTTATCACTTTACTCTTTTCCATTTTTTCTATTTTTATTCCCCATCAGCCGGCGCATCATTTGCAGTTGATGCATCGCTCGCAGTCGGTGATGATATTTTATATGCATCCCCCGATGAAGCATTATTCACATCTTGTCCTGAACTCCCGGAAGACGATGTGCTTTTATCATTTAATACCTCTGCAAGTGATGTATCTGTAAGAAATGTATCCGCACTATAAAGATAAAGTACATCCGTAATATTATAAATCTTCATTTCTGATTCAGGATTTTCATAGTAATATCGCGGATCTATCATTATTATGTTATCAAAATAAGGCACAAGGAAAGGCACAAAACTGTTTGCATAAGAATCTTTAAATACAAGAAGGTTACGTCCACTGTCTGCAGTAGTTTTTATGGTTACAATCGGATGATTCCCTCCAAAAAATACAGAATACTGATCCTTATCTTTCAGTTTACCGCTGTCATAAACTGAAGTCACTTTTTTATTCAGATCCGGATACTCAACATAATATTTGACATCATTATCTTTCTGACTGTATATATCTATTGAATCTGCTTCAGAGTAAACACCGCTCTTAGATGCCATTGTTCCACTGAAAGAATTTGACACTTTATAAATGTCATACTCACCGGTATTTTTTATTCCCAGATTTTCAGCTGCACCAACAAACAGATCATAAGCACCTTTTGATGTCCAATGATGATCTGTGCGATAATAGATCTGACTGCTTTTATCCGATGATAATATTGTTTTTACATCAACTTTTACAACTTTTTCAGAAATTTTCTCTTCAAAATTATTTACATCATCAGACTGCTTTCTTACCGGAGTCCCTTTCAGAAGCAACTCCGGAAACGTAGTCGCACAGTCAGGAACAATCATCATAACGGAATTAATATCCGAATGCTTTTCTGTAAATAAATTTATTGCGTTTTCAGTTTTTTCTTCGGCTTTAATATCTGGACTTACAGGTTTTTCAAGAAGATATCCATTTCTGCCGAAATAAACACCATTACATTCTTTTCTTCCCATCATTTTCTGACCTGTTGTACGAAGAGACATCAGTTGATTTCTAAATGCAAATTGATCCGTTATCCATGCATTCATATCATTAAAATAACTGGCATTCTGAAATGCCTCAAGTTTAGGAGGTCCTGCCAATTCACGATTTTCTGTTTCTGAATACGTCTTATCCTTTGTGAAAATTCCCACAACCATAAAAAATGCAATGATAATGCCTGACGCCTGAAACATTCTTTTATAAAATCTTGTTTTTCTCACCCTGGTGATTTTTTTATGATTCATATATTTTCATCCCACCTTAAAGTTTTACATACTTAATCTTATTTCAGCCTGCACATCCATTTTCCTGAACCCTGGAATATAAATCTACGCCTGCATATTCATTTTTCTAAAATCTGAAATATAAAAATGATGAATATGTAGTTCCTACCATGTTTGCAATGCAGAATATAAATAATATTATATAGATAGCAGTAGCAATAATTCTCTGTGCCTGCCCGCCTTTTGCTATAAAACGGTTTTCAATTTTCATAGGAAGCGGTCCTGCAAAAACAAGTGCCGCAACTATAAGAATCAGATTCTGCAACAATTCATACATAGTCCCTGAATTGATAAATCCGAGTCCGTCTGCTCCAAACATCTCGGCAACAAAATGAAGCGCATCTTTAAGCGTAGGACTGAAAAACATAATCCATCCAACAAATACAACAAAATTTGTTAATATTATTCTGACAGGACGAGGAAGCACATTGCGCTTTTCTTTTATTACAAATTTCTCCAATATTACAAATATCCCATGCCAGATTCCCCAGATAACAAAATTCCATGTATTTCCATGCCAGATTCCCGTAATTATCCATACAATTGCAAGATTTCTGATTTGTTTTTCTCTGGAGCATCTGTTGCCACCTATAGGAATATATACATAATCACGGAACCATGCCCCCAATGATATATGCCATCTTCTCCAAAAATCTATAACCCCATCTGACATATATGGATAATTAAAATTCTTGCTCATTTTAAATCCAAGCATATTTGCAAGACCTATTGCCATATCTGAATATCCGCTGAAATCAAAATAAAGCTGCAGCGCATATAATATCATTTCTAACCATGCCGTCAGTCCCGCCATCTGATTAAGTTCATGAATAGAGTTAAATGCATTGCCAAGATTATCTGCCAACAGCATTTTCTTAAAAAGTCCCATCATAAAAAGATGTGCACCAGCAAAAAAACGTGACTTTGATATTGATGGATTTTCAACCTGTGAAGCAAAATCCTTGTACTGCATAATCGGTCCGGATATTACTTTAGGGAAAAATAAAATATAAAGGCAGACCGTCAATACGTTTTCATCTTCATTCACACGCCCATAATAGACATCAAATATATATGAAAGTGCTGAAAATGTATAAAAAGAAACACCAAGCGGCATAACAAGTGATGTGTATTTAAAAAGCACAAGCATTAAAATATCTGTGCCCGCCGCCACAATCATCATTACACGCTTTTCTGTTTCCCTGTTTTCATGATTAAAAGCCGAAATT
>CALMUC010000292.1 GCA_937872845.1 uncultured Lachnospiraceae bacterium
ATAGTGTAGTCACCTCCGTTTATCTGTCCCTGATGGACTGTTAAAGACAGTATAACACGGAAAAAATGAAAATGGAAGTTTTTCTATACGAGAACATTAGAAAAACTTCTTGACAATTCAATACTATACGGTATAGAATAATATCAATTCAATTATCTATACGATATGGTATTGAAAAATAACTAAATGAGCGGTACCAGAAATCTAACAGGCATTTGCCAAGACATTCATAGGAATCGAGCGAATGTAGAACTCCCCCAAGCGGACCGAGTACCTCGAGCAGGAGCGGGCGGTATTACAGGAGATTATCTCAGGTAAGGAGGCTGGTTGTGACATCAGCAGAACTGGTATGGAGAAACGCCAAAACAAATTTATAAAGGAAAGGTGGTGAAAGGCATGAACGAAAAGTTTTTAGAAGTAGGAGATGTGATGCAGATTCTTGGAATTTCAAGATCAGCAGCATACAAGCTTATGAGACAGATTAACAGTGAACTTGAAAAGAAGGGTTACATTGTAATCCGTGGAAAAGTAAGCAGAAAATATTTTGAAGAACGCATTTATGGTATGAGTGATGCAGGATAAGCAACAGGTAAGAAGATTGTGATAGAGGCAGGTGCAGAAGCGATACGGCTTAGGCATCTGCTTCTTCATATGGAAAGAAGGAGATGATGAATATGCCAGCTTATAAAGACAGTAAGACAGGCACCTGGTTTGTCAAATTCTATTGTAAGGACTGGACTGGGGAAAATAAACAGATAAAGAAGAGAGGATTTGCAACAAAGAGGGAAGCACTTGATTATGAGCGTAATTACAAAATACGGCAGGAGAATAATCTGGATATGACATTTGGAGAGTTCTGGAAGTTGTATACAGAGGATGTGAAAAATTATGTCAAACTCAACACGTGGCTTACAAAAGAACACATTGTGGATACAAAGATACTTCCATATTTCAGGAATCTTAAGATGAATGAGATTACACCGGGAGATGTACGCAAGTGGCAGAATGAGATGGTAGCATTCCGTTATGAGAATGGGAAATGTTATTCCCAGACTTATAAGAAGACAATGCATAACATCTTAAGTGCGATATTCAATCATGCGTGCAGGTTTTATAATCTGAAATCAAATCCGGCAAGGCAGGCTGGAAATATGGGCAGGGAAGAAAAGAAGGAAATGCTTTTCTGGACAACTGAAGAATATAAGAAGTTTTCAGAAGCGGTGATTGACAAGCCGGTTTCATTTTATGCATTTGAAATGCTGTACTGGACGGGAATGAGATTAGGTGAGCTGCTTGCACTTACGATGGAAGATTTTGATTTTGAAAAGAACACAGTCAGAATAAATAAATCGTATCAGCGGCTGCAGGGGCAGGATGTTATTACAACACCGAAAACACCTAAGAGCAACAGAACAATCAAGCTGCCGAAGTTCCTTGCCGAAGAAATGCAGGAATATTTTGCAATGTTATATGACCAGACACCAACAGACAGGATTTTTCTGGTAACAAAGAGCTTTCTTCATCATGAGATGGAGCGTGGTTGCAAATTATCCGGTGTGAAGAAAATCAGAATCCATGATCTAAGGCATTCGCACATTTCACATCTGATCGACCTCGGGTTTTCCGCAGTTGCAATAGCTGACAGGGTTGGTCATGAGAGCATTGATATCACATATCGTTATTCGCATCTGTTTCCGTCAAAGCAGGTGGCAATGGCGGACAGACTTGATGCTGTCAATGCAAGCTTTGAGGATTGCGAAGAGCAGGATGATGATGTAGAAATCATGCAGACAGAGGAAACAGCACCTATGATTGATATGGATGCGGCTGCGGAAAAAATTATAAGCATTGATAAGTACAAGGCAGTCTGATAATGCCTATGTAAAACATTATGAATCATGCCGGTACAAGTTTTGCTGGATATATGCAGCAGAAATTAAAAGAATAGATTTTATATCGGAAGGAGCAGATTATTATGAGCGAGAAAAGGCTGGATGCCAAGAACAGATGGAGAAATGTTGTAGTAGCGTTTCGTATGTCACCGGAGGAAGCACAGGAGCTGAATGTGAAGGTTTCACTCAGCGGACTTTCAAAACAGGATTATATCATCCAATGTCTTCTGAAGCATGAAATCAGGGTTGTTGGTGGAATGAAGGTGGCAAAGAAAGTACAGGTGCATCTTGATACGATACTGGAAGAATTACAGACATTAGATGAATCTGACAGAGGTATAGATGTTGAAGAACTGCTGGTTCAATTAAAGCATGTGCTTGATATTCTGCAGAGTGATGAGAAAGGCGGTAATCATTATGAGTAAGACAACATTTGAAAAGCTAGGTATCCCATATGAAGAAAGGGATGGAATCTTTTATCCGGTGCTTGTCGCAGGAACAGAGAAGGCAGATATAGATGTAGGAAAGTATGGGCGTATGTGGATTAAATATATCAAGGAAGAATATCCAATGAGATATAAGAGTCTGGTGCGGTTCGGTGAGCTTGAAGAGAGAGCGGATGAAGTCAATGATACAGCATATGAGCTGCTCGATGATATTGAAGCTAAGTGGCTGAAAAAGCATAAGCCAAAGAATCCAAATTCCTTTACAGAACAGTTACAGCTAAGAACACAGACCAGGATGATGGCAGAGGAAATCGTTATTATGGATGTGGTAATGCAGTTTCATTAGTGAGATCGGAAGAGCACACGTCTGAACTCCAGTCACGAG
>CALMUC010000293.1 GCA_937872845.1 uncultured Lachnospiraceae bacterium
TTTCCCTACACGACGCTCTTCCGATCTTGATACCGGTGAGACTTATGAGGAAAGTTATGACACCTTGGTTATTTCCACCGGCTCCTCTCCCGTGCGCCCACCAATTCCGGGTATTGATTCTTCTCGCATTCAAACCCTGTGGACTGTACCAGACACCGATCGTATTCGAACCATGGTTCGTGAGCAAGGAATCAAAACAGCGGCAGTGATTGGCGGCGGATTTATTGGCTTGGAGATGGCTGAAAACTTACATCATGCAGGAATCGATGTATCTTTGATTGAAGCAATGGAACAGGTTATGGCACCGCTTGATTATGAAATGGCACAGCTGCTCCATGAAAACATTTTGCAAAACAGTGTTCATCTTTATTTAGGTGATGGGGTAAGTTCTTTTGTAGAAGAAGGCAGTAAGATAAACATTACTCTAAAAAGCGAAAAAGCAATTTCAGTTGATTTAGTCATTCTCTCTATTGGCGTACGTCCCAACAGTGAACTGGCAAAGGCAGCAGGGCTGGAGATTAACGCACGAGGTGGAATTATAGTAGATGACACCTTGAAAACATCTGACTCCAGCATTTATGCCGTTGGTGATGTCATCGAAGTAGAGGACTTTATCTCGAAAGAAAGAACCATGATTCCGCTGGCAGGACCTGCGAACAAACAAGGCCGTATCGCCGCTGACAATATTGCCGGAGCCATGGAGCGCTATGAAGGAACCCAAGGTACTTCCGTAGCAAAGGTGTTTGATTTGACTGCCGCAACTACAGGGTCAAATGAAAAAGCACTAAAAAAACGTGGACTTACAAAAGGCAAAGACTATGAAAGCTTAATTATAACCCAAAACTCCCATGCCGGTTATTATCCGGGTGCAGTACCCATGACGCTTAAGCTGCTCTTTTCCATAGATGGAAAGAAAATCTTCGGTGCGCAGATTGTTGGTCGTGATGGGGTTGATAAACGTATTGATACGCTTGCCGTGGCATTGCGTCTGGGGGCAGGAATTGAGGATTTAAAAAAGTTGGAGCTTGCCTATGCACCGCCCTATTCTTCTGCTAAAGATCCCGTCAATATGGCAGGATTTGTAGCAGAAAATGTATTATCCGGCCTCGTACAATTTTCCGATTGGGATGTGGCGGAAAAAAATCCAAATGCAATTCTGCTTGATGTACGTGAAGACGCAGAGCTGATGGCATTTACGCTGCCTCATGCCACGCATATCCCTTTAGGACAGCTTCGAGATCGTTTGCAAGAGCTTGATCCAACAAAGGAAATCGTGACCTTCTGTGCCATCGGAGTGAGATCCTATAATGCTGCACGTATTCTTATGCAGCATGGATTTAATCATGTAAAACTCTATCCGGCAGGAACAAGGTTTTATCAGTCCACTCATTATCCATCAGATATTTCTGCTATTATAGGAGAAGTATCCTATTCGGATAATGGGAACATGGAAACAAAAAATATTGCTACTTCTGCTATGCGTCTGGATTGCAGTGGAATGCAGTGTCCCGGACCTATTATGAAAGTTTTTGAAACTATGAAAGCAATGCAGGATGGAGAAGTAATGGAAGTATCCGCTTCTGATCCTGGCTTTGCTCGAGACATCGGCGCTTGGTGCAGACGCACTGGCAACATCTTGGTTTCTAATGAGAGACGTGGAAATGATTACGTTGCCTGTGTGAAAAAATCCACTCCTAACACTTCTCTGGTCAGAGAAAATGCGGATGGAAAAACAATCATTGTATTTTCCGGGGATTTGGATAAGGTTTTAGCAAGCTTTATTATTGCAAACGGTGCTGCTGCCATGGGGCGACCGGTAACCATGTTCTTTACCTTCTGGGGGCTTACCGCACTACGCAAGGCAGAAAAACAGCCTGTTAAAAAGAGCCTGATGGAGTCTATGTTTGGAACTATGCTTCCTCGTGGCAGCAAAAAGTTAAAACTGTCAAAGATGAATATGGGTGGCGTAGGAACTGCCATGATGAAAAAGATTATGAATGATAAGAGCGTGGATTCTCTTGAAGTCCTCATTCAGAAAGCAATGCAGGCAGGAGTAAAAATTGTTGCCTGTACCATGAGCATGGACGTGATGGGCATTAAAGAAAATGAACTGATTGACGGCGTTGAACTGGGTGGCGTAGGTGCATATCTGGGAGATGCGGAAGAATCGAATGTAAATCTCTTTATCTAAATCTTCAAAGCGAATAAAAAGCTAAGAAAAGGGAATCCTATCCTTAATCTTAGCTTTTTATTTTGGAGGTGTGGTCTTGGAAAACAATTTATGGATAAAAAAAGCTCTTACACTCGGTACTGTGTTTTTCTTGGCCGTTTTGTTAGTAAAGCCAATCGGTGTGTCCACACAGTTTTCGGTGCTTTCCGGTATTTTTCGAAGCTGCTGAAAAAGTCC
>CALMUC010000294.1 GCA_937872845.1 uncultured Lachnospiraceae bacterium
TGTGCTCTTCCGATCTCAAGACCGGAAGCGGAGCCGCCAAAGAACATGGTCAGGTTTTCCACATAACTGTCTGCCGTTTTTTTCTGCTTATCGGTCAGATGAAAGACGTGATCTGCAAAGTAGGCATCTCCGGCATAGCTGACCGTGTAGGTATGGCGGGTAAAAGTAACCTTTCTGGGTGGTGCATTTTCCTCTTCCGCCGGAACTTCCACCGTGGCCGTTTCTGAAGTAACGTCATAAGAAAAAAGCCCGTCCTCGTTTTCCCGGATCAGGCTTTTGAGTTTGCTGATATTTATATTTTTATAGTCATCCTGGCTGGCACAAAACTGTGCGATGAGCTGGTTCGCATTTACGATGATACTGGAAGCGTAAGGATCGCTGATAGAGGCAGTATCTCCTTCCGGGAGTCTGGCAATTTCCGCATTGATCTTAGCAAGCAGTGCATCATGGCTTTCCTGAAGCACCTCCACGATTGCCTGATTGGAAGCCCGGATATTTTCACTGATTACCGTGTTGCTGGTCAGTGCTCCGGTATTTTCAGAGAGGTCTCCGAAGACGAGTCCCGGAAGCATGACAAGGAACAGAATGGGAAGCATCAGTACACCGCCGACGGCTGCTCCAGTTTTCGCAAGGGTGCGCCTGTGCCGGAATACTGTACCGATGACAGCAAGAGGACTGCCCATCAAGGCTGTTTTTGGCATGTTACATACGCTCCTTTCGCTGTGGGGCTGGCGGCAGTTTCTGGACAATGGATTCATTGTAGGCTACTTTGCCGCTGCCGGAAGTATATGGTGTTTTTTCGACCGTATCCTGTGCATACTGCTTGTACCAGGTGGAACCATCCACGGACTGTACCGTAGAGTAGGAGCCCTGAGTAGGAGCTGCATACTGGTCGGCATGGTACAGGGCAAAATCCCGGTTTCCGGAGCTTCCGGTTTCGGTACCGGTGATCCTTCCGCCACCGATTTCTACATTATCATAGGAAGAACCGCCGCCCGGATTGATGCCCATATAGGAAGTAAAGGCTTTCTGTGCGTCTGCTCCCTTGATGGAACCTACCTGACCGTAATTTCCCTGTGCAATGTTGCTGATGACCTGATTGGCAAAGTCTCCGCCTTTGTTCAGGGATGACTGGTAGAGCATGTTTCCGATACTGCTGTGTTCGGTATAACCGGTTGCGGAATTGACCGCTTCTCTTTGTACCTGTCTTCCCACTGCCCCGGCAAGCCCGCCGGATAGGAAGCTTCCTGCGACAGCCGCACTTCCGGGAGAAGAGGCTTTGTGGTAGCCGCCACCACCATGGGAACGCATGGAACCGGTCAGGCTCCGTCCTGCAATCAGAAGTTCAGCCATCATGTTTCCTCCGGTATTGCCGACATTGATGCCAAGCGATGCCAGAAAAGAATCAATTTTCTGGGATACCTTTAAAAAGGCAATGGCACACAGGAACCAGACGAAGACATTTCCGGTTACCGCTTCCTTTCCCTGACTGGCAACTGCCGCTTCCACGTCTGCTTCCGTAAGCTCCGCTGCAAAGACCGGCATGGAGCAAAACAGTACCAGACAGGCAGTTAGTACCAGGAATGGTATGAGTTTCTTTCTAAGTTTCATTTTGGTCCTCCTTTCTTATAGGGATAACGGATTGGCAAGGAAGGTGCCGACCATAGAAGTAAACAGCCGCAGGCACCACGCATTCATCAGAAGCAAAAAGAACTGGCCGCCAAGCATCCGGCACCAGCTTTTGAAGATATTTCCGGTTGACTGGCTGGCACCCATGGAAAAAGCTGCCGGGGCTGTGTAGACCAGTACCCCCAGAAGAATATAGCGTTCTGCCGCTTCAAAGAGCAGTTTGATGTAGTTCCACGCCAGAATCAGTACCAGAATCAGTGCAATGATGGCTACCGCCCCATTTGCACAGACTCCCAGGATGACTGTGACTACGGAGTTAAAATCCGCAAATTTTAAAGGCGGCAGGTCTTCCGTCAGAATCCAGTTGTACGGTGTTCCTGAAATCTTCAGGAGCAGATCCACAATATCTTTCGCATAGAAGGTGAGAAAGATAAAGAGGAAGGAACGGATGGACAGCTTAATGGGATCTTCCGCTTCGATACCGGCTCCCATAAAGTAATTTTTAAAGAGCTGCCATACCCAGTTTAAGAGGATCAGCCCGATGCCCAGTGCCAGAAAGACCTGATACATGGTCTCGGCAGCAGGAAAGTAGCGAAGAAACGTATCCATGGAACAGCCCAGAGCACCGAGGACTGAAGTGGTGATCAGATCCAGAATGTTCATGACCTGTTCGGCAATCCATTCCACGATTCCGTCAAGTATTCCCATAGTGGCATCTCCTTTCGTCTATCCGTTCCATTTTCCGCCTGCAAAGAACGGGGTGATGTAAGCCATGATAAAGCCAAGCCCGTTTAAGATCGCCCAGGTAATGACGATACGCTTGAGCCATGCACGTGATTCGTCCACGGTTTTTCCGCTTTTGGAAAAATTCATCATCAGAAGGGCAACCGATGCCGTTACGACTGCAGCAATGGTGGAAATGAGGATAATCTGGTTATAGACATCCTTCATGATCTCATTGGCTTTGGTCCAGATGGTAGCGGCAAAAACCGGCTGTGTGTATCCGCAGAGGACTGTAGATCGGAAGAGCGTCGTGTAGGG
>CALMUC010000295.1 GCA_937872845.1 uncultured Lachnospiraceae bacterium
TATTATATCTATTTTGGTTAAATCAGATGGGAAAATATATGCCGGAAGCGATGGCGGCGGTATATATCAGATTTCAAATGGTAAAGTAAAGAATTATACTGAAGATGATGGATTAAGTTCAAATTCTGTTTCATCAATAAAACAGGGAAAAAAGGGAATATGGATTGGAACGGATAATGGTCTGTCTTATTATGATGAAACATTCAGAGCAGTAAGTCTTGTTGATTTTTCTGATAATATTTACGACATTGAAGAAAAAAGCGGGAAGGTTTATCTGATCGGTTCTAAGGGACTTCTGATGGCAACAGAAGATGAACTGCTCGGTACAGAACCCTTAAAAGAACGATATTATGCGAGTGGGGATGGTCTTGATAAAACTTTTACTGTTGCATCTCACAGTATTTTAGACTCAGATGGTAAGCTTTATATTTGCTGCAATGAAGGTCTTGTTTCATTTGATACAGTTAAGCAAAATGTAAATCAATCAGCACCAAAATTAACCGTTACATCAGTAGATGTAGATGGTAAAATTTATTACTATGATCAGATAGGCGGGAAATTGACTGTTCCAAGAAATACACGTCGTATTTCTATTTCATTTGCTGTACTCAGTTTTACTAATCGTGAAAATATGGAAGTTCAGTATTCACTTAACGGATTCGACAAAACAGTTCAGACTTTATCTGGTTCAGATCAGATGAATGCTGTTTATACGAATCTTGATGGTGGAAGTTATACACTGACTGTAAATGCTGTAAGCGGAGATGGCATAAAAAGTGAAACCCCTATTTCATTTACAATAGAAAAAAAATTAGGATTTTTTGAATATAAGTCAGTGAAAATTATTTGTTTTATTATAATTATTATAATGATATTTTCTGTTTCAGTCGGAACTTTCAGAATGAGAAAGAAATTTGCAGGAAAGAACCGCGAATTGGAGGATTTGACTAAGAAACATGAAAATGCAGTAAAAACAAATTCTGCCAAGAATGATTATCTGGCAAACATGAGTAATGACATAAAACTTCCTGTGAATGCTATGATAAGAACAGCACAGGATATGCTGAAGCAGTCATCACCTTCAGAAGTTGAAGAAACAGAAGGCTTACAGACAATAGTTGAAAAAGGACAGTGGGTATTAAGCCAAGTTGAAGAAACTATTCAGCTGGCACGCCTGGAATCAGGAACTGTTGCAGCAGTTCATGAACCATATTCAATTACAACTTTAATTTGCAATATTTCCGACAGAATGCTTAATGAAATAGGTGATAAGCCAATAAAATTTTTGGTTGATATAGGAGAAAATATCCCGGATATACTTGTTGGAGATTATGATAAAATTCGTGATATTTTGTATATTATTCTTGATAATGCTGAAGAATATACAAAGGAAGGCTCGATAACACTTGCAGTTGACTGCTATGAGCAAAATGATAAGAAGGATAAATGTAGAGAAAACCTTGTTTTCAGCGTTTCAGATACAGGTATTGGAATATCACCAGATCGACTATCGCATGTCTTTGAGGTTTATTATGTTGATGAGAGTACTAAAGCTGCTGCCGGTGGAAGCGGAATAAATCTTGTGATTGCAAGCAGGCTTGCTGAAATTATGGATGGCGAACTTGAAGCCGAGAGTACATATGGTGCTGGTTCTACATTTACTTTTTCGTTAATGCAGGATCGTCCTGAAAATGATATACATCCTGCGCCTGTAAGTGAAAATATAGAGAGGGTATCAGTAGAAGAAGCAGAACGAATGTGGGCACCAGAGGTTAGTGCTCTTCTTGTTGATGACGATGAGCTAAGCAGAAATGTATCTCTCAGTATTATTCGTGAAATGGAAATTAAATGTGATACAGCATCAAGTGGTATGGCAGCAATAGATATGGTTATGACACATCATTACGATATTGTATTTATGGATATCGGTATGCCTGTTATGAATGGTTTGGATGCACTGAAAGAAATTCGTCTGATTTCAGGAGATGAATACAAAAAACTTCCAGTGATTGCAATGACGGAAGATGCACTTGGAAAGAGTCGTGGAGAACTTACAGCAAATGGATTTTCTGATGTTATACTAAAACCATTTGATCTGGCGCAGTTTGCTGGAATTTTGAATAGATTTATTGATGCCGGGAAAATTAAATATCGTACAAATGATATGTCACAATATGTAATCCAATCTCGTTATAGGGATGGACTTAAACATCTTGAGGAAAATTTTGATGTGATTGGTACAATAGACAGGATAGGAGGAAATATTGATGTTTATAATCGAATTATGATGACATTCTATAGTCAAAATTGTAATTCAGAGGATGAACTTCGTGAAAAATTTAATCATCAATACAGGGCTTTCAGAAACAGACTGCATAATATTCGTACAGGAAGTCAGAATATTGGTGCAATCTCACTGGCAGAAATGTCTCTTAGACTTGAAAATGCCATAAATCTTGGAAACAGGGATTATGTCAGGGACAATCTTGATGCATTTTTTGTAATACTAAGAAATGTAATAGAGGAGATACAAGAATATCTTGAATTTGTTGAACATGAAAAGGGTGAGAACTCTGATGAATTTGTAGCTGAGCTTAACTCTGACAGTGATGATTTATCAAAAGGAATTTTAGATGGTGATTATTATGCAGAAGCTGATAATGCTGATACAAACGGCGATTATGCAAAAAATTATAGTGACATCATTTTAAATGAAGAAAAAACAAAAAAAATCGAATCAGATGAAAGCAATGAAAAAGTCTCAGTTATATCAATAGAGTTGCTCAGAAATATGAAAGATGCATTAAAAGGAAATGATAAAGATGAAATCTTGAAAATATATCATAAAATTGCTCAGTACACTTATGTAACAGATGATATGGAATTTTTATCTGCATTATCTGATTTTATCCATGAAGGAAATTCTGATGCAATCGATGATTTGCTGACAACATATCTAGACCTTAAAAGTGAGTCATAGAGATTATGAGACGATGAATCAACGATAATTATTACTATGGAGGAAATATGCTGAAAGGAAAAAAAATTTTACTTGGTATTACAGGCGGAATAGCAGCCTATAAAATGGCAAATGTAGCAAGTATGCTTGTAAAACTAAATGCAGATGTACATGTGGTAATGACTGAAAATGCATCGAAATTCATACCGGCAGAAACATTTCAGGTTCTTACAAAAAATAAAGTATACCTGGACTGTTTTGATGAAAATCCGGATGATTATATAAATGTTCCTCATGTTTCGCTTGGCACATCGGCAGACTGTATACTTATAGCACCAGCTACAGCTGATATTATTGGTAAAATTGCAAACGGAATAGCCGATGACATGGTTACTACTTCAATACTTCCGGCACAGTGCCCGGTTCTTATAGCACCGTCAATGAATGTATATATGTTTCAAAATGCAATTGTTCAGGATAATATAGAGAAACTAAGGCGTTTTGGATATCACATCATAGAACCGGATTCAGGGCATTTAGCATGTGGCTATGACGGTAAGGGAAAACTGCCTGATGAAGAAACATTGGTTCAGAATATTCTAATGTACACAGCCAAAAAACATGATTTAAAAGGTAAAAAAATTCTTGTGAATGCAGGACCTACTGAAGAACCTATAGATCCCGTTCGTATAATTACAAATCATTCATCAGGTAAAATGGGTTATTCGGTGGCACGTATGGCAGCGTACCGAGGAGCTGAAGTTACTCTTGTTTCTGGACCTGTTAACGAAAAAACTCCATTGGGAGTTGTTAAAATTCCGGTTGTAACAGCGGATGAAATGTATCATGCCATGATAGAGCATGCAGCGGAATCAGATGCAGTTATTTGTGCTGCGGCAGTTGCAGATTATACACCTGAGACAGTCGCAGAAAACAAGATAAAAAAACATGATGATAAAATGAGTATTCCGTTAAAAAGGACAAGAGATATTTTAAAAAACATTGGTGAAAATAAAAGTGATGGACAGTTTTTGTGCGGATTTTCAATGGAAACTGAGAATATGATTAATAATTCAAAAGAAAAATTAAAATCAAAAAATGCAAATATGATTTGTGCAAATAATCTTAAGGTTCCAGGAGCAGGATATAAAGTAGATACAAATATTCTGACGTTGATAGAAAACGATAAAATTACGGAATTGCCAATAATGTCAAAGGATGAAGCAGCAGATAAAATACTTGATTGTATAAAAGCATTCTTTGAATTATCACGGAAGCAGGTGAAAGTTATAGAAGAGGCAGACATTGACTCTTAAAGAAGTATTTGGTATCAAGATTGATGTTTTTGCTATCATATGATAATATGAAAAATATTTATGGTTATATAAAAATTTTAAATTAAGATTTTCGGAGGATACTATGGAAAAATATAAGCAGGAATTCATAGAATTTATGATTGACTGCAATGTTTTGAAATTTGGAGATTTCGTAACAAAAAGTGGAAGAAAAACTCCATTTTTTGTTAATACTGGTTTTTATCAGAGTGGTGAACAACTTTCAAAACTTGGCACATATTATGCAAAAGCGATAAATGATAATTTCGGAGTTGATTTTGATATTTTATTTGGACCGGCATATAAAGGCATACCATTAAGTGTTGCTGCATCAATTGCAATTTTTAACGAATATGGGAAAAATATTCGCTACTGTGCAAACCGTAAGGAAATAAAAGATCATGGTGATAAAGGAATACTTCTTGGAAGTCCGATTAATGATGGAGATAAAATAGTTATTATAGAAGATGTTACAACGGCCGGAACGTCAATTCGTGAAAATCTTCCAATTATAAAATCTCAAGGTGATGCTGAAGTTCTTGGACTTGTTGTATCTGTGGATCGAATGGAACGTGGAGAAAAGAAGAGTGCATTACTTGAAATCGAAGAAAAATATGGTATAAAAACAGCGTCAATTGTGACAATGCAAGATGTAGTCGAAGTTCTTTACAATAAGCCATATAAGGGAAGAGTCATTATAGATGATGAATTAAAGTTAAAAATTGATGCTTATTATGCTGAGTATGGTGTAAAATAAAGAGCAAGAATTATTATTAGACTGAATATCGATTTGACATTTAAATACAAAATATTAAAGAGGTGCTATTTATGGAAAAAGTATATAAATTATTAAAGGCTGCAGGTGGATCCAATATTGCAGTTGGCGTACTTATAATTGTTGTAGGAATCACACTCGGAGTTTTAAATATTATCAGTGGCGCATCACTTCTCCGCAATCGTAGAAATATTCTGTTTTAAGAATTAAGGCGGGAATTATCTATTAAAAAAGGGGCGTGATATTTTAATTATGGATAATATTGATCTGAAAATTTTAAAATGTCTGAAAAATAACGCAAGACTTACGGCTTCATCAATCAGTGAAGATATTGGACTTTCTGTATCGGCTGTTATTGAAAGAATTCGTAAAATGGAAACATCTGGTCTTATTAAAGGATATACAATTGATATTGATCAGGAAAAATTGGGCAACAAAATGGTTGCACTTATGGATGTATCGCTAAAACATCCTAATGACTATGACGGGTTTGTGAAAATTGTTCATGATAATAATAATATTGCAGCTTGTTATTATCAGACAGGTGAGTTTGATTTTGTACTTCGTATAGTTACTGATTCAACAGAAGGATTAGATGACGTATATAAATTTGTAAAGAGCTATGAAGGTGTTGAAAAGACAGAAACTCATATAGTTCTTAGGACTGTTAAAGAAGAAGCAGCACTTATACCTGAAAAAGTAAGTAAAAAGTGAATTGATTTCAAAGAATAATATTATTAAAGAAGTGAGTGGCATTCATGAAGAAGGATGAACTTATCAAAATTTTGGAAGATCGAAATGGAATTCCGATTTCAGGGCAGGAAATAGCAGAAAAGTTTTCTGTATCAAGAAATGCAATTTGGAAGATGATAAAAGCACTTCGAAGTGAAGGCTATAATATTGAAGCAAAAACTAATAATGGTTATTATATTCCTCAGGATAGTGATTATATTTCAGAATATGAGATCAGAAAGAAATTTCCAGACAGAATAAAAAAACTTCCAATAACAATATTTCGGCAGATAGATTCGACAAATAGTGAAGCCAGACGCAGAATGCTGAGCAGTGATTGTCCTGAACAGCTGTTAATTGCGTGTGAGCAGACCAGAGGAAGAGGACATGCAGAGCATGTATTCTATTCCCCGGCAGATAATGGTATTTATTTGACATTGATTTATAAAATGAAAAATCCTGCTGATGATGCAGAGACGGTTACATTAAAAACTGCAGCAGCAATAGTGTCAGTTATTGAAATGTATTCTTCAGATAAAGTTGAAATTAAATATATGAATGATGTATATTCTGGAGGTAAAAAGGCATGCGGAGTTTTGACTGAAGGAATAACTGATTTTGAGACTGGTAATATAGAAAAGTTTGCAGTTGGTATTGGCATAAACCTTTCAACCAAAGGGCTGCCAGAGGAAATCAAATTAACGGCAGGAGCCATTGATATTGGAGCTGTAAAGAAAAATGAATTTATAGCATGTCTTGTGACAACACTGATAGATTTTTATGATTGCATTACTGATAATAAATATATTGAGATTTATAACTCTCATTTGATGAAATGATTTTTGATTGTATAAGTTAAAATTAATAAAAAATTCAAAAAAATATATTGACAGTATTAAATTGCCGTGGTAATATTCTAATCGTTGCAAAGAGAGCAACATGTAATGCGAAATGCGCGAGTGGCTCAGTGGTAGAGCACCTCCTTGCCAAGGAGGACGTCGCGGGTCCGAATCCCGTCTCGCGCTCTTAACTTTTGGGGAGGGTTGTTGAAACCCTCTATTTTTATTTATGCAGGCATAATTAATGAAAAATATAAAAAAAGTTTTAAGCAGAATAATCAATAGTTCATATAATATTCCACTTTGGAAGTGGCTTTTACTTACTTTTGGACTTGCCTTTGGAGAAGAACTGATTCTTGAAATCCTTGGAAGGCGTTCATTTTTAGGTGCATTTTCATTTGTTATTCATACTCCCCTTGTTTTTGTATATAACATTCTGATTGTATATTTCACATTGTCGATTGCTCTTATTTCGCGAAGACGTGGATTCCTGGTAGGACTAATAACATTATTGTGGATGGTTGTCGGTGTAACTAATTTTATAATTCTTGGTTATAGGATAACGCCATTTTCTGCAATTGATTTTCTTATGTTTACAGATGCTCTTAGTATGCTGAATATTTATTTTAATTTGTTTCAGCGTATTCTTCTTTTTGGTGGATTGACTTTAGGAGTTGTAATTATTGTTCTTGCTTTTATAAAAACACCGAAAATCAAAGGAAAAGTTAATTATGTTGTAAATATTCTTGTTTGCCTTGGTTTATTTGTTATAGTTGTCATTACTACATTTATTAATGTCAATTTCAAGGTTGTATCGGATAAATTTTCAAATCTTGGAACTGCTTATAAGAACTATGGGTTTGCATATTGTTTCTCCAATTCAGTTGTAGACGTTGGAATCAGTAAGCCAGAAGGTTATAGTGAGGAAGAAGTTCAGAATATTGTTAAGGAAACTGATAAAACAGCTGAAAAATATGATGAAAAATATCCGAATGGTACTGTTAAAGATCATAAAAAACATAAACCAGATATAATTGTTGTTCAGCTTGAATCATTTATTGACTCTGACAGAATTTCAGGAGTGACTACGGATATTGATCCTGTTCCAAATTTTAATAAATATATGAAGGAATATCCATCAGGATATCTGACTGTTCCGGCAATTGGAGCAGGAACAGCAAATACAGAATTTGAAATTCTTACAGGCATGAAGAGTAAACTTTTTGGAGCTGGCGAATATCCATACAAAACTGTTTTGACTGAAAAAGCTTGTGAGAGTATGCCGCAGCTGTTGTTAAGACAGGGATATGGAACTCATGCAATACACAATAACAAAGCAAAGTTTTATTCCAGAGATAAATCATATGCAAGTCTTGGCTTTCAGACATTTACATCTATTGAATATATGAATAATGTTAAATTTACAGAAACAGGATGGGCAAAAGATGACTGTCTGCCAGATCAGATATTTAAAGCTCTTGATTCGGATTCCACTCCTGACTATATATTGACGATTTCAGTTCAGGGACATGGAAGATATCCAAAAGATGAATTGAAATGCGATGAGCATGTAAAAGTCAAACTGGATAGTGGTGATCCTGAACTTACCAATCAATTTGGATATTATATAAATCAGACATATGAAATGGATGAAATGATAAAAGAATTGAAAGATCGTCTTGATAAACGCGGTAAGGATTATGTGCTTTTGCTATATGGAGATCATATACCTAGTCTTACATTTGATAATAATCCCATTACAAAGGGAAATGATGACCAGACTGAGTATGTTCTTATAAGTAATTTTGATATGGGATTAAAGGATAAAGATCTTTATGCATATGAAATGTCAGATTATATTATGTCTGCATTAGGGATGAAACGTGGAGTGATGCAAAAGGCACATCAATTATATTTTGATTCTGATACTGCCAATGCAGTAGAAGCAGCGGAGAATTCTGACAATACCAGCAAAGATAGTAATAATGGAACAGAGATAATTGACAAGTTTGACAGCATGGCACATGTTCTTCAGTATGATATGCTTTATGGAGATCAATATTTATATAATACATATAAACCATATGAAAAAACTGATATGAAACTTGGAATAGATAAAATATCTGTCAGCAGTTATTTATATAATAACTTTACGGGAAATCTGCTTGTTCATGGGAAGAATTTTACGCCATTTTCCAAAATTCTTATAAATGATAACAGATATGACACAATATATGTTGATTCAAATACGGTTATGATAATTAAGGATGATTTAAAGAAACCTCCAAGTGATGGCGATAAAATAGTTGTTGCACAGATTGATAAAGATAAACATGAACTTACTCGTACTAATGAGTTGATTTATGGACAGAAGTAGCTTGACATCCAAATTCAAGTAGTGTTACGATAGCGGACGGCTGATTTTTTAGAAAAAGTAGAGATGAGGAAATTATTATGAAAAGAAATGATATTCGTAACGTTGCAATTATCGCGCATGTTGACCATGGCAAGACAACTCTGGTTGATGCTTTGCTTAGACAAAGCAATGTATTCCGTGATAATCAGGAAGTTGCTGAACGTGTTATGGATTCAAATGCAATTGAAAAAGAAAGAGGTATTACAATTCTTTCAAAGAACACATCGATTATGTACAATGATACGAAAATCAATATTATTGACACTCCGGGACATGCAGATTTTGGTGGAGAGGTTGAACGTGTACTTAAGATGGTGAATGGTGTAATCCTTGTTGTAGATGCATTTGAAGGACCTATGCCTCAGACAAGATTTGTACTTCAAAAAGCACTTGCACTTAACCTTTCAGTTGTTGTTTGCATAAATAAAATAGATCGTCCGGAAGCCAGGCCAAAAGATGTAGTTGATGATACACTTGAACTTATGATGGATCTTGACGCAAATGATGAACAGCTTGACTGTCCATTTGTATTTGCATCAGCAAGAGAAGGGGTTGCATCCCTTGATCCTGATGTTCCTGGAACAGATATGAAACCTCTTTTTCAGGCTGTTATTGATCATATTCCTGCACCAGAGGGTGATGAGGATGCCGGACTTCAGATTCTTATCAGCACTATTGATTACAATGAATATACAGGAAGAATTGGAGTTGGAAAGATAGATAACGGTTCAATTAAATTAAATCAGGAAGCACTTATAGTTAATCATCATGAGCCTGATCGTACTGAACATGTAAAAATTAATAAACTTTATATATTCAACGGACTTCAGAGAGTTGACGTAAAGGAAGCTACTGTTGGTGAAATAGTAGCAGTTTCAGGAATTGAAGATCTTAAAATCGGAGATACGATTTGTTCACCAGATATGCCAGATGCAATTCCATTCCAGAAGATAGAAGATCCGACGATTACTATGGACTTTATGGTAAATGATTCACCACTTGCCGGCAAAGAAGGAAAATTTGTCACAAGCCGTCAGCTGCGTGATCGCCTATACAGAGAGTTGAATACAGATGTTTCACTTCGTGTTGAGGATACATCTGATATGGATCGTTTTAAAGTTTCAGGACGTGGAGAACTCCATCTTTCTGTTCTTATCGAAACAATGCGTCGTGAGGGCTATGAATTTGCTGTCAGTAAGGCAGAAGTTATTTATAGAGAAGATGAACGAGGAAAGAAACTTGAACCATTTGAACTTGCTGTAGTTGATGTACCAGAAGAATATTCAGGAACAGTTATTAATATGATAAGTATTCGTAAAGGTGAACTTTCAGGAATGGCTCCTGCAAAGGGCGGAGTAACAAGACTTGAATTCAGAGTTCCATCAAGAGGACTGATAGGATTTAGAGGACCTTTTATGACTGCAACTAAGGGAACAGGCGTTCTCAATACGATATTTGATGGATATGACGCATTTAAGGGCGATATAAGTTTTCGTGCAAATGGCTCTTTAATAGCTTTTGAAGCTGGAACATCCATTACATATGGTCTTTTTAATGCGCAGGAAAGAGGCACTTTATTTATTGGTGCAGGTGTTGACGTTTATGGTGGAATGGTTGTCGGAGAAACCGGACGTTCAGAGGATATTGAAGTAAATGTATGTAAGACAAAACATCTTACAAATACACGTTCATCAGGGGCAGATGATGCACTTAAACTTGTGCCTCCTAAACAGATGTCACTTGAACAGAGTCTTGATTTCCTTAACACAGATGAGCTTCTTGAAATCACACCTGAGAATTTAAGAATAAGGAAGAAAATTCTTGATTCAAGAATGCGTATGAGAGCAAGCAGAAATTCATCCTCAAAATAATTATGTGATTTGATATAATATATAAAATTCCCGGGATGTGTATTCATTCCGGGAATTTTTTTAAGGGAGGAAGGCAATATGAGAAATCTTACTATGCTTATGGATTTTTATGAATTAACAATGGCCAACGGATATTTTGTTACGGGAAACAAGGACAAGATAGCTGTATTTGATATGTTTTACAGATCAAATCCTGATGGAGGAGGGTTTGTAGTCAGTGCTGGATTACAAATGTTAATAGAATATGTAGAGAATCTGCATTTTACAAAAGATGATATAGAATATCTGAAACATAGAGAGATATTTGATGAAGGATTTATTCATTATCTGGAGAATTTTCATTTTACAGGTACAATTGAAGCCGTGCCTGAAGGAACAATTGTTTACCCAAATACACCTATTGTAACTGTAACTGCACCGATAATAGAAGCACAGCTTCTTGAGACAATGCTGCTTATTTGTATTAATTATCAGTCTTTAATTGCAACAAAAGCAAGCAGAATAGTACGTGCAGCTGCCGGGGCAGATATTATGGAGTTTGGAGCCAGACGTGCACAAGGACCTGATGCGGCTGTCTGGGGTACGAGGGCATGCTATATAGGCGGAGCGGGATCGACAGCTACAGTACTTGCAGATCAGCAATTTGGTGTGAAGGCAGTCGGAACTATGGCTCACAGCTGGGTGGAATTTTTTGACAGTGAGTATGATGCGTTTAAAGCTTATGCAGAAATATATCCGGATAATTGTGTTCTGCTTATAGATACATACAATATTCTTGGAAGTGGACTGCCAAATGCAATTAAAATTGCAAAAGAAATTTTAAAGCCAAAGGGAAAGAGATTAAAGGGAATAAGAATTGATAGTGGAGATTTAGCTTATTTTTCAAAAGAAATAAGAAGAAGACTTGATGCAGAGGGGATGGCAGACTGTCAGATAGTTGTTTCAAACAGTGTAGATGAAAATCTGATTAATTCATTAAAAAGTCAGGGTGCAAAGATTGATTCATATGGTGTTGGAGAGAGAATGATCACATCAAAAACTGATCCCGTATTCAATGGTGTATATAAACTTGTTGCAGTAGAAAAGGATGGTAAATATATTCCAAAGATTAAAGTTTCTGAAAACCCAGAGAAGATAACCAATCCAGGAAAGAAAACGTTATGGAGAGTTTATAGTAGAAAGACAGGATATGCACTGGCAGATCTGCTGACTGAAAGTGATGAAAAACCTGATTTTAACATTCCTTATCACTTTATAGATCCAGAAAAATCATGGAAAAATATGAGTTTTATAAATGTAGATGTAAAATCACTTCAGGTTACTATTTTTAAGGACGGTAAACTTATTTATAAAAATCCTGATATTCAGATAATAAGAGAATATGTAAAGCATCAGCTTGATACAGAAATCTGGGAGGAAGAGCAGAGGTTTATTAATCCACATAAACATTATATTGATCTTTCTGAAAAATTATTTAAGACTAAAGAAAAGCTTCTTTCAAATGTGAGCGTTGAAACAATTGACTGATAATGAAACGTTAAATCTTAAATTTTTATGTTCTGAAAATATACTAATTATGTTGAATATGCATGAATAAAATGGTAAAATTTAATAGATTGTATCATTATTTCTGTCCGAACAGAAAAGTGGTAAAATTAATTCTAATCAGATAAAAAATTTCTTCTGACATTTTTTGGGGGGCAGTTAATGGGTGAGACCAATAAAAGTTATGATGAGTTTACTCTCAATTTTAAGTTGGAAGAGGATGTACCGGTAGATCAATATGAATTGACAATGTATAATTATGATTTTGTTGGAAATCAGACCAACTGCCAGATTGTTTCAGTTAATGGTGTTCGTGCGTTGCAATTTAAAATTCCGGCTACACTTCCGCTTGAACAATTTTTAAGAAAACAGCTTTATAAAGGTGAATTTCTTTCAATTATATCAAATATATTGAATCAGTTGATTTATTTCACAGAGAATAATATGTCTCTTAATAAACTTCTTCTCAATATACACTATATGTATATTGAACTTTCAACTTTAGATATTCAATTGATTTATATGCCGGTAAATAAGAAATTTGCTGACTGCAATGTGACAGAATTTATTCAGACATTTATAAGTAAAGTTCGCTTTGCAGATATGGATTGTGTAGAATGTGTAGATAAAATTCTGAAATATCTTGACAGTAAATTAATGTTCAATCTGCCTGATTTTTATCATTTTATACTTTCTCTTGAACAGGAAACAATTTTTGAAGATGATGCTGAAAAAGGTGAAAGTGGAACAACTGTACTTGCCACATCGGATAATTATGATAATCCTGTGCCATATTTAGTTCGTTTGCGTACAAATGAACTGATTCCGATTATTAAGAAAGAATTTATGATTGGAAAATCAGCTGATGCAGATTATCAGATAACAGATAATAAGAAAGTAAGCCGAAAACATGTTGTTTTCAAAATAAGCAATGGAGAATGCTATATTTGTGATAATGATTCAACTAATCATACGTTTATCAATGGTAAGCTTATTCAGCCGGGAGTTGAAATAATGCTTCAGAACGATGATTACATAAGACTCGGAGATGAAGAATTCAGATATTGGGTCAGATGATTTTGTTATAACAAAAAGTCTGCAAAAATGGTTAAAGTTTGCAGACTTTTTTATTTATGTAATTAACTCATTTTATATAATATATTTTTGAAAAATTAATATTAAATATCTGACGTTTTATGTTTTGAATCTGCTACAGGTTTTTCTTTTTTTAATATAAAGATAACCTAAAATATGAGCAAGCAACTCTTAC
>CALMUC010000296.1 GCA_937872845.1 uncultured Lachnospiraceae bacterium
TATGCGCTTTCTCAGACTTGAAAGCTACGACAGCGTTCCTGATGCTAAAACAATATGGAAATTCAGGGATGATCTCTCTAAGACAGATGCAATCGAGGAATGCTTTCATCTGTTCAATGAACTGCTTGCAAAAGAAGGGATGATCACACATTCCGGCACAATTATTGATGCCACATTTGTCGATGCTCCTCGTCAGCGCAACTCGCGTGAGGAAAACGAGAAAATCAAAAACGGTGAAATTCCGGAAGATTGGGAGAAGCCGAAAAACGTTGCAAAATTGGCACAAAAGGATACTGATGCACGCTGGACAAAGAAAAACGGAGAGACGCATTATGGCTATAAAGACCATGTAAAATGCGATGCTGACAGCAAGCTTATCACAAGTTACGGTGCGAGTGCCGCCTCTCTTCATGACAGCCAGATGTGTACTGATTTATTAGATGATGATGATAGAGTATTCTATGCCGACAGTGCTTATTCAAGTGATGAAATTGCTCAAAATCTCCATAAAAACTGTAAGAATGAAATCTGTGAAAAAGGATACAGAGGTCATCCGCTGACCGAAGAACAGAAGAAAGAAAACAATCGTAAATCAAAAACTCGCTGCCGAATTGAACACATTTTCGGTTTTATGACAAATTCAATGAAAGGAATCACAGTGCGAAGCATCGGATTCGAGCGTGCATGGCTACAAATCGGTCTGCTGAATCTGGTCTACAATATGTGTCGGTATAAAGTTTTGAAAAAAGCCAGTGCATGACACGGGATAGCTATGCCCATTTGCAGAAAAATGGGCGATGAAAACATTGAAATACTTTTTATTTTGCGATATTTACTCTGCTTTAGAGTGAATGTCGCTGTTTTTATGC
This sequence comes from uncultured Lachnospiraceae bacterium, assembly GCA_937872845.1. Lineage (GTDB taxonomy): Bacteria > Bacillota > Clostridia > Lachnospirales > Lachnospiraceae > Eubacterium_Q. The sequence continues at coordinate 870 of CALMUC010000296.1, forward strand.
CTGCCAAAATTTTTGAACGTGTTTTACGGGGTTTTTAGAGGTGCCCTTTAATAACTGTATAATCTCCGCCTGCAGCAGACTGATATTCTAACCTGTATTTTTCAAATTCTGTACCGCCTGCGTTTCCGATTATGCAAGTCGGACTTGAAATAACTGCTTCATTAGTGGGAATTATAATTTTCGCTGATAATTCCTTTGAACTGATGTCATCACCGGAGCTTGTAGAAATAGAACTTTCTCCTGATACTTCTGTTTCAGTGACATAGAATGTAAGCAGTTTTGATTTTAGATTTCCAAAATTATCCCATGCTCTGAAAATCATATAATGTGGATTTGCGTCAAAATCGTTCAGATATATCTTTCCGTTTTCGTCAAGCTTGATTTCTTTATTGTCGTAAAGGCACATTATTTTTCTGATACCTGAAATATCTTCTGCGTTAACTTTAATAACAATATCTTCATGTTCATGAATATTTGATGCTTTACTCAGCTCAATATTTAATGTTGGTTTATCAAGTTCATAAACGATTACTGTATTTGTTACTGTGAGTGACTCTCCGCTTATAGTTTTTGCAGTAAGAACAAATTCATTTTCAAAGAGCTTTTCTCCTTTGAATTCATAAGAATAATCGTTTGAAAGTGATATTTGTTTACCGTTCAGCAATACACTAATGGTAGATTTATCAATGTCATCTGATGCCATTACATTATAAGGAACAGTATTACCATATTTAACGGATCCATCAATTACTGCATATAATCTTTCATCTGTCTTGTGCTCTTTATCAAGAACAGTTACAGTTTTCTGAATAGTTGTGGTCTTTTCTCTTGCATCTTCTGCTGTGAAAGAGAAAATATAATCTCCAGCCTTCAGATCATCAATCCTGAATACGCCGTTTTCAACAGATAAAGGCTTACTGTTGACAGTTGCGGTAAGCGTAATAATTTCAGTTTGTCCGTGAACAGTTACAAGACCTTCAAGTGAATCTCCTTCGTTATATATATCTTTATTAAATGATACTTCAATTTCTGGAGCCTTTGCTTCGTTTACCTTAATAGATGCATTAGCAACTCCTTCATTATTCTCGGCATCATATGCTTTGGCTGTAACCTTATAATCCTTAAGCACAGCCTTACTGATTGTGTAAGAGCCGTTTTTGGAAAGGACAACCTCTTTATCATCTACAAGGAGAACTTTGTCAACAACTCCAACATTATCTGATGCTTCAACCTTAATGATAACATCATCTTTTTCAAAGTATGTGTCTTTATCAAAAATTATATTTACCACTGGAGCAATTGTGTCAGGTTCTACAGCATTGATCGTAATTTGCTTTTCTGTCTTATTTCCGGAAGCATCAACGGCAGTTGCCTTGATAACGTAATTTCCTGCTTTATTAGGGGTAAACACTGCTTTGTTATCATCGGAAATCGTGAGTTTTTCAGTTCCGACATTCAATTCAGTAGATACCTCGTCATTATTATCAGTTGCACTTATCGTAATATTGACGTTTTCACCAACCCTGACATCTTTCTTATCAGCAGTAAGCGTCAGTTCGGGCTTTGTAACATCATTTGCTTTAATTTTTTCTGTAGCTGTACCTATATTTCCAGCCGCATCTTTCGCATTGGCAGTTATAGTATACTCTC
>CALMUC010000297.1 GCA_937872845.1 uncultured Lachnospiraceae bacterium
TCAGTCAGTGCGCCAGAAGCTTTGACACCACTCATAAGTTCAAATTCAACTGATGATATATCCTGTTTTTCAAAATATTTGCAAAACTCTTTTCCTGCACTCATTTCAAGCTGCGGAATTTCATTTTTATTTATAATTATTTTTCTGACTTCTGCCGGTACTTCTTCTTCAACACTCGCCGGATAAAGAATATCCGGAAGTAAAACCTGAATGTCATTACACTTCAGCCAATTCCATGTCGGTGTCGGAAGATTGTTTATATTTAATTTACTCATTCAGATACCCCCTTCATCAGCTGTTGCCTTTCATTTCAAGTCGAATAAGATTATTCATCTCTACTGCATACTCAAGAGGCAGCTCTTTGGATACATTATCCGCAAAACCACTTACTATCATAGTTCTTGCATCATCCTCAGAAATTCCTCTTGACATAAGATAAAAAATAGCTTCATCGCTTATTCGTCCAATCTTTGCCTCATGCCCTATATCAGCATCATCTGTTCTTACATCCATTGATGGAATTGTATCTGAACGTGAAATATCATCAAGCATGAGTGATGAGCAGTCAACTGATGCTTTTGCACCTGCTGCATTTTCAGTAACAACAACTGCACTTCTGAATGTACTTACTCCACCTGATTTTGAAATTGATTTCGTGTTAACTGACGATGAAGTATTCTTCCCATTATGAATAACTTTCATGCCTGTATCCAGATCCTGTCCACTGCCCGCAAATGTTATTCCTGTAAATTCCATAGCAGAGTTATCACCTTTTAGAATTGTCATAGGATAAAGGTATGACACGTGCGAGCCAAAAGAACCTGATACCCACTCCATCTTTCCGCCATCTTCAACAACAGCACGCTTAGTGTTTAAGTTGTACATATTTTTTGACCAGTTTTCAATGGTCGAATAACGAAGCTTTGCATTTTTCCCTACATACAGCTCAACACATCCCGCATGAAGATTTGCAACATTGTATTTCGGAGCAGAACACCCTTCTATAAAGTGAAGGTAGGCTCCCTCATCTACAATTATTAAAGTATGCTCAAACTGTCCGGCTCCAGGTGCATTCAACCTGAAGTATGACTGAAGCGGTATCTCTACTGAAACTCCCTTGGGTACGTACACAAACGATCCTCCTGACCAGACTGCGCCATGAAGAGCAGCAAATTTATGATCATTTGGTGTAACAAGCCTCATAAAATGTTTTTCAATCATCTCAGCATATGGCCCGTGAAGCGCAGATTCAAGATCTGTGTATATAACTCCCATGTCTGCAACTTCTTTACGTACATTATGATATACAAGTTCTGAATCATACTGTGCACCTACTCCCGCCAGTGATTCACGTTCTGCGTCCGGAATTCCAAGTTTTTCAAAAGTGTCCTTAATATCCTGAGGAACCTCCGACCATTTTGCACTCATACCAGTCTTAGGTCTTACATATGTAACAATATCATCCATGTTTAATCCATCTATTGAAGGGCCCCAGTCAGGCGCTTTCATTTTATTATACATTTCAAGAGATCTAAGTCTGAAATTATACATCCATTCAGGATCATTTTTTTCTTTTGAAATTTGTTCCACTATTTCAGGAGTCAGGCCTTCCTTTACTTTATAAAAGTCCTGTTCCTTCTCTTCAAAACAAAAATCATACAGGCTTTTATCCGTTTCCTGTACATCTGTTTTTTCTTTCATAAAGGTCATCCTTCCGAATTATCTGTTCTGATATTTTTCAAAACCGTTCTCATTGATTTCATCAACAAGTTCTGCTCCGCCGGTAGCAACTATTTTCCCATTAACAAGAACATGAGTATAATCCACATTAAGTGACTCAAGAATTCTTGTACTGTGAGTAATGATAATAAGTGCACCATCATTATTCTTACGATATTCTTCAACTCCATCAGATACAGTTCTTACTGCATCTACATCAAGTCCTGAATCCGTCTCATCCAAAATTGCAAGACTTGGCTTCAACATTAACATCTGCAAAATTTCTGCCTTTTTCTTTTCTCCTCCTGAAAATCCTACATTAAGATCACGATCTGCATAAGATGCATCCATGTCCAGAATTTTCATTTCTTTTTCAAGAGCTTTCCTAAAATCCCAAAGGCGTACCCTTGTCCCTGTTTTCGTGTCAAGTGCATTTCGTATAAAATTCGACAGTGAAATTCCAGGAACCTCTATCGGATTCTGAAATGAAAGAAATATGCCATCCTTAGCTCTTTCACTTGGATTCTCCTGATTAACAATTTTTCCATTAAAAGTGATTTCCCCATCTGTTATTTTATAATTTGGATTCCCCATGACAGCATATCCCAATGTTGACTTTCCTGCACCATTAGGTCCCATCAGAACATGAGTTTCTCCTTTCCCCACATTCAAATCAATACCGTGAAGAATTTCCTTTCCAGAAATAGCTACTTTTAATCCTTTTACCTGAAGCAGATCCGACATATAAAACCTCCTGATATATATACTAAGCAAAAATTCTATGGCATATATCACCAATTTGACTTTTTTGCACAATTGACCATGGTTAGTATAAAACTAAAGTTGTATTTTCTGTTGTAACTATTGTTACGCATTATTAATTGTATTATAAATCAAAAAGAGAGGTTTCAGAGAAACCTCTCTCTCAAATATTTGATATAATTAATTATCATCAATTTACATATAAAAACCTATAGATTCTATCATCAAAGCTCAATTGAGGTGTTTTCAATTCCAACATTTAAAAGTTTTGACGACATATCTTTATCAGAAGTAAGTATTATAATCTGTTCTTCTTTAAACTTTTTAAAAATTGCTGCAAATGAAGCAGCTTCAGTTTCATTTGCAAAATCAATAGCTGAATCTATTATAATTGGAAGTTCCGGCGCAATCATATTCTTTGCAACTGCAAGTCTTATTGCCAGATAAACCTTACGCAGTTCTTTCATTGTAAGTGTTCCAGGTCTTACCTCTCCATCACATCCATTTAAATAAATCCGGCTTCCCTCAAAACGGATTCCATTGAATTTATTATCTGTAACAAGTGGCAGAAAATCACTCAGATGCGGCAGTATTGTATTTTCTGCATCTTTCATAAACTTTTCTGAAAGTTCTTCAATCTTTACAATTGCAAAATTGATAGCCTTTCCCTCATCCTCAAGTTCACTCTTCTTTTTAAATACAGCATCAAATTCATGTTTTAATTTATTTCTTTCAGTTCTCTTTTCAAGAAGCTTTTTTTCTTTTTCCTGAAGAACACTCTTCTTCTCCTGATATTCCTTAGCAAAATTCATATCAAATTCAAGTTCTTCTTTCTCTTCGCTTTCTTCCTGCAATTCCTTAAGAACTTTATTAAATTCCTCTTCATCAGGCGTACTCAAGTCTTCATCTACATCGAAAAATCCTTTTATCCTGAATCCGTCAATTATTGTAAATGTTACCGAAAATGCAGTAAACACAATAAAAAGCTTACGAATTATATTTTCAAACGGAAGCAGATATACAACTGCAGCAACAATGAGAATAACAGCAATTCCGGCACCTATTATTACCGGCACTCTGTCAGTAATCTTCTTGTCTTCTTCATTATCTTTTTCTTCGTCTTCTGCACCAAAATCATGTTCAGCCTTAGTCAGACGATCCATTTTTTCATCAAGCTTTTCATCTTCCTGATATGTAACCGAACCATCTTCATTTTCAACAAGACGTCTTGCTACACGTTTTCTCTTCTCTGCTTCAACTATAAAATCTTCATTAAGTTTTTTCATATCCTTGTCAACCTGATCTATTTCATTGTCAATTCCATCGAACTGACTCATTTTTAAATCGAGCTGATTCAGACGTCTGACCAGCGGTTTAGGTATATTTCTCTTCTTCTGATCCTGAAGATAACTTATTGCAGATTCATAATCTATCCCACGTGTTCCTGTAAGAATCATATTATGGAGAAATTTTGTAATTTCCTTTTCTCCTTCTTCTGAAGTTTCAGCTTTCATTTCTGATATAACCTTCGATGCAATATAAGAATTTCTGTCAGTTTCAATTATTGCACCTGTAAGACTTCCTGTTTTATCAAGACGTACATCTCTTCCAGAATTAACATCAAGTACAGATGTTTTCCCGGCACCAATGAAATCACGTTCAACAAGATATGATTTTTCATCTTTTTTTATATAAACAGTTCCACCATAACTGTTCCCTGTCCTTGGTTTTTCATCTTCATAGGATGAACGCACTTTTGTAATTCCTGATCTCTGTGGAATGCCAAAAAGCATGCCTATAAGAAAGTCTTTAAATGTAGTCTTTCCACTGTCTTCAGAACCTGATATTACGTTTATGCCCTGTTTTAAATCAAGACTCTTATTATTAAATTTCCCAAACCCTCTAAGCAAAGTATTACTGAAATACATTAGTTTTCGTCTCCTGCCATTATAAGTGCTTCCATGCCATAGCGAAGTGCTCTGCTGCGAATATTATCATCAATATTATAAGAACTCTCAATCTCACGAATGAATTTACCCATCATATTTTCACGATTTTCTGAAAGCATTGCCTTCTCATCCGCTTCTGAAATTGTAAGATCCGCAACATCATAAATATAGAATCGTTTTTCGATTCTTCCAAGCCTTGGTAAAACCTGTTCTCCTGAAAATCCTCTGAAAACAATAGAATAAATATTTTCATTTCCAAGTTTCATCATCTTTTCTTCAAGGTTCTGACAAACCGCTTCATCTGAAAGATCAGGACTGAGTGTCACATCTATTGTATAATACCGTCTCTTTGCCATTGGGACAAATGAAATCTTTACTCCTTCATCCGTAATTTCTCCAAGAATCATTCCATGTTTGCCTTCAGATGTATGAACAACCGGCTCCGGTGAACCACTGTAAACCATTCTGTCCTTCAAAATATGAACAGGTTTTGAATATCCTCCAAGTGCAACATAATCAAAAGCTTTTCTCGCAATCTTTTCCTTTGAGAATGGCATACTTTCCGCACTTCCACCACAACCTACAAGTATATTAATCGCTCCCTCTCGTCCCGGTTCAATGCCCTCAATAATTCTGTCATGATAAACAGGTTTTGCATAACTAAAACCTGTTACACATGTATTTATACCTCTGAGGTATGCATTTGTTGTACGTCCGGCAGGAAGCAGAACTGTTCTGGACTTAAATCTGAAATTATCTTCATCGGATGACTGGTCAAGAAAATCCATGTTTCCCGAAAGTATTACTGTCCTTGTTTTTTCAAGTCCACGCAGTCTTTCATCCAGCCACTCAAGGTTCTCAATTGACGGGGAATGATCAAATAAATTTCCCGCTATAAGAAGAAGATCTACATCTTTTTCATTGCACTCAGAAAGAACATTTTCAAATGTTTCTTCTATTTCCTTTTGACGTGCATTTTTCCATTCTGTATCCTTCTCAGATTCAGCAAAAAGACGCACATCTGAAATATGAATAAATCTCATATCCACTCCTGTTATCTTTCATAATATTTTAACCGTTGATGATTGCACATAGTATTTCAGCTACTACTTACTAGCGATGATTATAAGATACATCCGATGAGTTATCAAGTTATGCTGATTTGATATTTATGTCATTTCTTTAATAACAGCACAAAAAAAACCCGCAACCCAAGTGATATTTATGGGTTTGCAGGATTTTTACAAATGTCGAAGCGACGGGATTCGAACCCACGACCTCTGCGTCCCGAACGCAGCGCTCTACCAAACTGAGCCACGCTTCGAATGGGTTCAATATTATCACAACACATATGATTTTGCAAACCACTTTTGTTACACTTTTTAACCTTTTTGTCCAAATTCAAACACATTCATACTATTTCATTTTTATTACCTGCATGTTATAATACTCCCGTAGTTTTAATGCGGATATGGTGTAGTGGTAACATTTCTGCTTCCCAAGCAGGCGCTGCGGGTCCGATTCCCGTTATCCGCTCTTTATGTGAAAGCTTCACACAGAATAATATATACCTCTGTGTGAAGCTTTTTTAAAGGAGCATTATTTTTCTGTTTTTTATGGGAGCGGAACTTAAATGAATGAAATTTTAATACTGATGTTTCTGTTCAGTACGGGCAGTGTACTTGGATGGGTAATTGAACTTTTTTTCAGAAGATTTATTGATCCTGTAGAAAGAAAAAAGAAAAAATGGGTAAATCCTGGTTTCCTGACAGGTCCTTGTCTTCCTGTCTATGGATTCGGATTGATTCTGCTTTATATGCTTGGACATATAACAATTCCATCCCTTAACTCACATCCTGTTTTACAGAAGATACTGATTTTTCTTCTTATGGCAATTGCTATGACAAGCATTGAATTTATTTCCGGAATGATATTTATTCATGGTATGCATCTTCAGCTTTGGGATTACAAGCCTTACTGGGGAAATATTAAAGGTATTATCTGTCCGTTATTTTCCATGTTCTGGTATGCACTTGCTGCATTTTATTATCTGGTAATGCATCCGAGAATCATTTATATCCTCCACTGGCTTTCAAATAATCTTATCTTTTCATGGTTTATAGGCTGGTTTTATGGTGTTTTGGCAATCGATATTGTTTATTCATTTCATATTATTGTACGATTAAAAGAGATTGCAGATGAATATCAGATTATCGTCAAATATGATGCTTTCAAATCAAAAATTATTGACTTAAAATCCGAAGCAAAGGAACGTTCTTCATTCTTCCTGCAAAACCGTATGCATTCTCTTTCAATTCATGAAGTTTTTGAAAAGAACCGTGAAAGTTTTTCATTTCGTATACCTAATCCTGTAAAACATATTAAAAATAAAATCAAGGAGCATTTGGATTAAAATGAACAAAGCGCTTATTCTTCTTTTCCTGTTTTCAGCTGGCAGTTTGATTGGATGGTGTATAGAATTCTTATTCAGACGTTATTTTTCTAACCGCATATCAAAGAAATGGGTAAATCCCGGTTTTCTTG
>CALMUC010000298.1 GCA_937872845.1 uncultured Lachnospiraceae bacterium
CGGATGACAGTTTCCTGCGTACAAACGGAGCCTCTGCAGACAGCTATGATATCGGCAGGTATGAAGGACGCACCCTTGGAAAATGCAGCCTGTATGTATTCGACGGATACTCTCCTATTCTCATGATAAAATCGGATGATACACTGGTGTTTGTTAATTCTAAGGAAGATGGGGAGATAGAGAAATTATACGTTGAGTTAAGTCAATAAATTGTCATTTCACGATTAAACATTTGTTCTTTCTATGTTATACTGTAACCGTATAATTAAAAAGAAGGCAGGCAAAATCTATGAAAACACGACAAGAAGCATTAGACTACGGCTTATCATTTCCAAATACATATCAGGAAGCACCATTCCACGACCCAAACTGGCAGCTCATCCGCGTAAAGGACAGCAAAAAGGTTTTCCTGTGGACCTACGAGCGCAATGGTTTTATCAACTTAAATGTCAAGGTATCTCCTGCCTGGCGAGACTTCTGGAGGGATGCCTTCCCATCGGTCATCCCCGGCTGGCACCAGAACAAGGACAACTGGAATACCATCATTCTCGATGGCAGCATACCGGATGATGCTATAAAAAACATGATTGCAGACAGCTATGACCTTGTCACCTATAATCCGACCCGGCTCATATATGAGGCTGTAAAAAGGATTCCAAAGGGCTGTGTTGCCACATATGCACAGGTTGCTGAGCTTGCAGGCAACAAAAAAATGTGCCGGGCTGTCGGCAATGCCCTGCACAAGAATCCCAATCCTGATGAAATTCCATGCTACAGAGTGGTAAATGCAAAGGGTGAGCTGTCAGGGGCATTTGCCTTCGGCGGAGCCGATGAACAGGCTAAACGTCTAAGAGCGGATGGCATTGACGTCATAGACGGCAGGGTTGACCTTGATAAATATGGAATACGGATTGCAGATGATATTATACATACAAAGACAACAGTTGAACCATTTACTTAAATAATGGTTCCACTGTTGTTTTGACAGTTTAGTGTTGTACAGGTGTAAGCTTACCTTTCTCCATTTCAAAAACTTCATCACATAACACTTCTATATCTTCTTTATTATGGCTTGCAATTATAATCATTGTTCCTTCTTCTCGTAAGTTAATAAAGAGTTTTCTCATTTCCATAACTCCATCGTTATCCAAACCGTTCATTGGTTCATCCAAAATTAAAATTTCTGGTTTTTCCATAATTGCCTGTGCTATTCCCAGTCTTTGTTTCATTCCCATAGAATATTTACCAACATGTAATTTACTGTATGGATCAAGTCTTACGCTCTTTAACGTTTGTATAATTTCTTCTTTCCCTATTTTATTTTTAATCATAGATAAAAACTGTAAATTCTTATATGCACTATAGTTTTCCAAAAATCCCGGTTCTTCTATAATTCCTGCTAAATTTTCCGGCAAATCAATATCTGTACCTAATTTTTTATTATCTATTATTATTTCACCTGAAGTAGGTACAACCAATCCACATATACATTTCATTAACATAGATTTTCCTGAACCATTTCTACCAATGATTCCGTAAATATGTCCTCTATCGAAATTCACATTTATCTTATCTAATACCTTCGTCTCTCCAAAACATTTTGTCAGATTCTTTATCTGTATCAGCTTCTCCATGTTTATACCTCCCGTATCATTACTCCGACATCCTTTTTTTCGATTACTTTTATAATCCATACACTTAAAATAATAATCGCTGTCATATAAACAACCATCACATAAGTAAATGTAGGATATTGTGTCAATTTTCCCACATCTAATTTATTTAATGTTGTCCACGAGACTGGCGAAAACCACTGTGCCATTTCATTTCCTGAAACTGCCGCACTCAAGATAACCAAAAATCCTGAAGCTACTATTCCAACAACTTTTGACTTTGAAATAACATTGCACCCATATATAATTAAGCCTAAAATTCCTCCGCACAAAACAGATAATAACCAAGTGAAGAACATCGCTTGAGTAGGTGTAAAATATGTTAAAATATAAGTACTTATTGTTACTGCAGTCCCTTTTACCAACGGAACATTTGAAAAAGCCAATGTACCTAATACCTTTCCCCAGTCATTCATGTACTCTATGTTTCTTATATTTAGCACAATCGTCATAGCTGCTATTAAAGAAAAATACATTGCTGATGTCATAAAAATATAAATAATTTGACCAATGCTCCATAATTTTCTCTTACATCTCATTAATATATATATCTGATTCTTATCTATAAAAGGAGCGTCACAATATATAAATATCAACGGCAACATAAAAAGGATTCGTATATAGCGATCTGTATACAAAAATGGATATAGCCAAGGTGAGCTTTTCATCCCCATAGCCAATGCATTTGTTGAAATCTCCTTTGTATAACATTGAACAAATATCATAGTTAATATCACTAATATCCAAATCCGATAATTTGTTCTCCATTTTCTAATATTTTGTATTGCAACAATCAAAGAAATTTTAACTGATTTCATTCCCTAACCTCCTTTTTACCCGTTTTGCGAAAATCAAACCCTGGCCTAATATAAGTACTGTAAATATGAATATCGTATACAAATAGCTATACGTTGCATTTTTCCCCAATACATTACTTGCTTTCGCCAACAGATACATATTAAAATATGGCGGTAAAAGACCCGTTATCTCTTCTAATAAATAACTAAAAATGAGCGGTGAACATATTGCAACAAAACTATTAGGAATATATGATGAAATCATTAATCCACTCATTACCCAAACTGCCATTGATGCTGCATAAATACTGACGATACAACATACATATAAAAATGGCTTTTGATATAGAAAAATGCCATATGGCATATTCTCATCTAAACCCATTCCGTTTATTCCGCTATAATCGAATCCCATACCAATTAATAGACCTATGAAAATCAAAATTCCCAAGAAAACTACCAGAAAAGAAATTGATACGCACACCACGATTTTGGATATAATATAATTTCTTCTTCCCGTTCGAATGACTATATTTTTTATATATTGATGTTTCCAATCGTCATAAAAACCTGTCACACAAGGCAGCGCCGAAAAAATAATTATCAATTTTTTGAAAACGCTCAACCCAATTAAAATATCCAATATGTAATATATATCTACACTGCCATGTATATATTTTTCTGTACTTATATAACACAAAAGCACAACTCCTAATATTGATAAATACATTTTAGGTGAACTGAATATTCTTTTGTAATCTGCTTTCAATTGTTGTAGAATCAATATGTACCTCCTATCTGAATTTCCATTCCGGTTTGAGCGTCAAAAATTATTGGAAAAATACTGCTGTCTCCTATCAGACCATTGTCTTCCTTATCTGTCGAATGTTCAATATTTTGCCTTGCCATACATACAAACATAGGTTTTAACTCATACTCCCCTTTTTCAACATTTTTTAATACCGGAACATACTCTAAATTAATTTTTTCGATTTCAACTTTATCAGTAATCATAATATTTCTGAACTTTTGTTGGATATTTTCCAAAACTGTTTGTGTGGTCAATATTTCATCTGAAAGTTCATTTTCTGTTTCGAGTTCATATATATTAAGTGCATGAAAAGCTATGAGTCCTTGTTTTCCCACAATTCCCACAATCCTTTCTCCTGCAGCCGGTCCACTTCTATATCCAACTTCCGTTATCGGCAGCGTATCTATTGTGCCTTTAAAGACTATGGCATACGCCGCATCTTCCTTTGTCCACTGATGAGGTGCATTTCCATTTGGATCAGTTTGTGAATAATCAGTATTTTCTTCCAACTTCTCATATGTCAGAGAATACACTCTGGGTTTAGAAACTTCTACACCAATTTCATCCAGAATACTTTTCACCTGTTCAATAGCCGCTTCTTTATCAATACCTGAAATCTCTGTTTCAGGAAATTTTTCTGTAGTTTCATCTGTAAGATATGGCATGGTTCCATATAAATATCCTAAATATGAGTACTCTAATTCTGTTTTCGTATTATATTGTAAATTGCCGTTCTGTATAACAATCGAACTTCCGTCATCCCAATATATATAATTATCATTCAAATTATCATTATGCATATTAGGCATGGTTTTATTTTCAGAAATATTTCTTCCATTTCCAAAAACATTACTCACTTTGTCTACATCCCAGCTTTTTAAAATCACATTATTATCATGCCAATCCGCATCAGATTTTATGTCTGTTTGGGCATTCACAAATAATCCCTCATCCAATTTGCCTTCAATATGCGAAGCATTTTCATCAATATTAATCTGGTTACTATCTGTTTCTTTTTTTTCTTCCAATGATACTTTTCCGTCCGGATAACATCCGGTCACCCCCAAACATATCATCAATGCTATACTACTTAACATCCCAATTTTTCTTATTTTCTTTTTCACTAATCCTCTTCTCCTTTCAATTAAAGGGGAAAACCAATTTAAAAATTTTGTTTCCCCCTTGTTTACGCAATTATGCTACATAATTATTGTACGATTGCTTGTTAAATGATATTTTGCTGCACATGTAATCCATTATTATGAGAACCAGTATCCATCTGCCCAAACGATATATTTGTCCGTATCTGCCTGTAAATACATTGTCTGCCCTGCAGTAACTGATTTATAATACTGTGGATGAACTGTGCCAGTTCTTGAACTCATTTTTGTATGATAAGCATACTGATACCGAGCTGTATCTTTCGGATAGTTAAATACGGCATAATAAAACGCATCTGTGCTTATGATGTTACTGTCCTGAGTTACAACGTAAGCTTGTCTTTCCGCATCATTTTTAGGATTACCAGCTGAAAAAGCTTCTCCGTCATTAACTGAAGTTTTTACGTTAAATGAAAAGAAATTTTTCTTTGCCATTGCCGGTACTGAGAATAACATGGTTGCTGCCATTGCTGCTGCTGTTACCTGAACTAATTTCTTTTTTAACATGATTATTACCTCTTTTCCTTTTTTCTTTTTTTGTGAAACCAATGACAACTCTCATTATCTTTATTTTTGCCATGATTTCAACCCCTATTGCACCAAACGACATTTACAGTCCATTTTTGGTCGATTTACGCATTTTCTTTACGATGTAAGGTGCTTGTAAACCTGCTGTCAATAATATTCCAACAGAAAAACAGATTGTATAGATGTACTTTCCTAACAAGAATAAAACTATATCTAACAGTCCGAAAAATATCACACAAAATACTGTTATTTTTTTATATGTCCTTTTCTCGTCAGTATCAAGTCTTCTGTTTTCACTGTCTATTGGACTAAATGCAATCAGGCTCACAGATGCAATACCTGTAGCTATTGCCAACTTCCAATCGCATTGCATATGCATTGA
>CALMUC010000299.1 GCA_937872845.1 uncultured Lachnospiraceae bacterium
AAATAAATGTATTTAAAAGAGACCGCATAAAAATCTTGTCCTGAAACATACGTATATACTGCTGAAATCCTACAAAATGCATATTTTTAAATGATGGTCCAGCCTGAAATGAAAGCATAAAGGCACGTATCATCGGGTAAAAACTAAATATTACAATCAGCAGAACTGCCGGTGTAAGAAAAGCCCAGCCCGTAAGACTATGTTGCTTTGTCAATGTCATTTTCATTTTTTTTGGTTCTTGATCGCTCATATTTTATGAATACCTCCATGAAGTTTTTGAGCAAAAGCCATTATTTTGCAATTTTATTAGCTTTTCCAATAACACAAGGTTGAATGGAACAGCATAACTGTTCCATTCAACCTTATTATCATTATTAAATTATATATGAAACAAAATTTTTTACTTATAATAACTGTCTACTGTAGCCTGTGCAGTTGCAAGCTCATCATCTGCTTTTGCACCTCCAATCATATTCTGAATTGCTGTTGCAATTGCATCTCTTGCTTCATAATAATAAGCTCCTGTATTATTGGTTGGCACTTTTGAAGCATAATCCATAATATTTGAATAAACTTTCTGACCACCAAAGAAATCAATGCCAGCTGTATAATTACTTCCATCCTTGGCAGGTGCCCATGTTGAAATTGCCGCTGTTTTTGGAAGAATTTCATTGTAAAATTCTGCAGATCCTGCAAATGTAGATTTAAGGAAATCAACAGCCAGATCCTGATTCTTACATGCAGATGTTATTGCCCATGAAGAACCGCCATTATTTGAATAGTTCGTTGCGCCTTCTACATTATCCATTTTCGGCATATCTGTGATGGCCCATTTTCCAGACTGTCCTGAAGCTGCCTGAATAGAAGCCATTATCCAGCATCCATTAATAGTTCCCGCAACTTTACCTGAATTAAAAGATTTTATATATTCATCCCAGCTGTCATCTGTAATCATAAGTGCTTTTTTATTGACAAGATCAACATACTGGTTCATTACTGCCTTAAGAGTTTCATTATCTTTTATTACAGCTTTACCATTACTGTCAAATACTGAAGCTCCACATGACTGAAGCATCATCATTACAAGATCAGGTTCATTGCCCTGCATGGAATCAAGATAATATCCAGTTTTGTTATAAACATCTGCCGCAATTTTCTCATATTGAGTCCACGTTATGTCTGTAAGATCTTTAATTGTATATCCAGCCTGTGCAAGAATATCTGTACGATATGCTGCTACTACTGAACCATTGTCAAATGGTACACCATAGTTCTCTTTATCTACTACAGAATAAGCTGTCTTTCCAGCTGCAAAATTAGAATAATCTATGCCAGAATCTGTTAATTTTGTAAAAATATCCGGATAATTTGTTACATTCTTCTTGAATGCATTATCCTGTACAAGCACAATGTCAGGAAGTGTGCTTTTATCTCCTGATGTACCTGCAGTTGTAAGTGCTGTCTGAATATCTGCCCACGGTGTCTCTACAACTTTAATTGTGACATCAGAATGATCCTTCTGATAATACTTAGCTGCTGTATTCATTGCCGCAACATTAAAATTCGGATCCCAGCACCAGACGGTAAGTGTTTTTCCATCACTCTTTGTAATACTTTTTGCTCCAGAAGAGCTACCTTTGCATCCAGTTAAAAGCGAAACTGCCAATACCCCCGTCAGCAGTAAAGATAGCCATTTTTTTTTCATAAATACTCCTCCTCTTTAATTTAAAAAGTAAAGAATTATATGTACATTTGACCCCCTATTCTTGTCATTTTGCACAAATTTCTTTTTTTATTTATTAGTTTATTATAACTACATTATTTTTTTGTTGTTGTCATAATCAACTTTAAACTAAGCATATTTAACTTTATTTTTTCCCTTTTTTGACACATTCCATAAAGTAAAAAAACACAAATATTTCATTTTTTGTTTTTTTGTGCAAAAACGACTTTTTTTATTATAGTTTTAATCAATTATCTTTTTTTACACAAAAAAAGCCTTCAAAAAAGACATGCATGATATCTTATTTTTGCATTTTCTTTTTTGAAGGCTAAATTTTTTTTAGGCTTCCCAGCCTTTTTTTGCACTTATATCAAAATCTGAATAATGAATATTTCTTTTACTTGAATTTTCTTTCCATTGATATGGTGTTTTTCCTGTCAACTTTTTAAAATTTCTGTTAAAAGTAGATGGTGTCTGATAACCGACTCGATATCCAACATCTTCCATTGACATATTTTCCTTATTAATAAAATTACACGCTTTCTGTATTCTGACCAGATTTATGTAATCCACAGGTTTCATATTCATACTTTCCTCAAAATTACGTCTGAAATAACTTTCGCTGAGGGAACATATCTCCGACAATTTACTGATCTTTATTTCTTCAGAATAATGATCGCGCACATACTTAAGTGCCCTTTCTATATAATGGCTTTTTACATTTCTATGTATTTTTTTTAGTCCTTCATCAACTCTAAGCATCTCAATTATAAGAGAAAACAAATATCCCTTAATACTTTCTGTATAATAAAGTTTTTTGTTCCGGCACTCTTCAATAATATTTAAGATTAATCCTGCCATTATTGGCGAATCCGCTTTTGTCTTTATTAACCCCCTTTTATTTATGCTATGTATAACTTCATTGATAGTAAGCTTATTTGTATGTATTTCTGTACGTATAAACTCATCAATATCTATAAAAAGGTATTCCCATTTACATATATGTCCAGCATCGCTTATTGTCGTATGAGGAATGTCTGCCGGAATAAATGTAAACATATCATCTCCATATCTATATGCTCTGTCCTCAATAAAAATACGTCCTTTCCCATGATAACAGTAACCTATTTCAAGATAATTATGGAAATGAAGCATCTCTCCTAATCCCAGTCCATACTCCTGTTCCCAGCCTTTTCCAAGCTTTGGCAGAACATATTCTCCTGCTGGTATTGTGTAATACCTGAATTCCATTTTTATTTTTTCTTTAGCCATGATGTCTATCCCCTAAACATAAACAAAATTTTCACTTATAAATCACGCTAACTGATTTTTTCAAAAGGCGGTTTATTTTTTTTATCTTTATATAATTCTTCATCTGCAGCAGACATAATATTTTTCAGATTACAATTGTGAACTACAAATTCATATACACCGACTGAAAGCATCACCGGGTATGGTTTACCATCATTCATTCCATTATTTCTAAGCAAGTCCTTTATTTCTCCGATGTAATCATTCGTACATCTGTCTTTTATCATAATAAGGGCTGCAAATTCATCTCCACCTACACGACTTACAACAGAATTCCTTCCAAAAACGTTTGAAAGTGCATCTGCACATGTCTTCAATGCAAAATCCCCATCAGCATGCCCATATCTGTCATTTATAAGTTTCAAATAATTAAGATCAGCATAAAATAAGGCAGCTTTTTTCCCGGTATTTTTATTGTCTGATAACATTTTTTTAGCTTCTGTTACAAATCCACGGCGATTCAATATCTCTGTAAGTTCATCTTTTGTTGACATATCACCAAGCATCAGATTACGCTGCTCAAGGCTCTTTAATGTATATTCACTTTTTGCGAAAAGACTCATTATTTTTACAGCTATGCTCATCTGAAAACAAAGCTGCTCAACATATCTGAAAAATTCATAAGGAATTTCACATACCAGCACGCCATACTGCAAATTCCTCGAATAAATGTCAATGAACATATATGAACCCTTAGGAGTAAAAAAATGATTTTTATACATTTCATCGATTGTCATGGACTTTGATTTTTCAGCTGGTCTTTTAACATTCTGATTGACCTTATATGCCATAAGATTAATTCTGTCTGGACGTTTCCAGATTGCATCAGGCATATACCTGACCGGAGAATCAAAGAGATAGAGGTAACAGTCACCAATTTCAGGTATTTTCAATGCTTCAAGCAAGCGTGTATAATATTTTACATTGCTACTGCCAAACATGAGCATATCACGATTTACAATATTCATCATTTTGTCAGTAATATCTATTTTATACAGTTCTGCTTTATATTGCTCAAGCTGTTCACGATATTCAGATGTTGAAAACTCTTCTTTTTTTATTCCACTTGCCGATTCACGTAAAATAAAAGAAGTATCAACAAATGCACTCCGTGGAGTACAATCATTGTTCCTAAGCATATCAAGACCCATGTATACTGCTTTTTCAGCTATCTCAGATGCATCTGCTCTGACTGTTGAAACAGGCGGATTCATCTGGCTTGCCGCAGGTATATCATCAAAACCGATAACTGCAACATCTTTTCCCGGTTCAAGTCCATGCCTTCTCAGTGCCTGATATGTACCGATAGCTGTTTCATCATTAAAACATACTATACCGTCCAGATCCGGATGAGAAACTATAAGAGCTTCTGCATCCTCATCACATACGTTGCTGTCGCGAATATGAATGACATCTTCCGGTTTTGCTTCAAGCCCATATTCTTCCATTACACTGGTAAATACGGCTTCACGTTCAACAGCATCTTCATTTGTTCTGAGTCCTGACATCATATACAGATGACGGCAGCCCCTCTCATTTATCAGATATTTTATGCCGTCGCCAAGCCCTTTAGTATTATTATACATTACAGATGAACACCCATCTGCCTTTGAACACAGCAGAACTACAGGAAAATCCTTAAAATACTCAAGAATCTGCAATGACTTTTCTATACGCGAACGAAAACAAATAGAACTGATTGCAATAAGCATCAAATCTATTTTCTGTGTTTTAGCATAAGAAAAAATATAATTATATTGATAATCATATTTTAATTTAGGATTGGCTCTTGTCCCCTTTATTGCCAAATCCATATATTTTACTGGATATATAAAAAGATTATCTCCAGTTTTTTCCACCGCTCTCATTGCTCCTTTTGTAAGAGCATTCGAGAAATCATTCTCTATATCAGCAACAATTAACCCTATATTATAATGTCCGGCATCTGATTTTTTCATACTTGTACTCCCCTACGCACTATAACACATGAACAATCAAGCCCATTTTATATTAAGTTCATTTCACCTGCACTATTAAATTTTATTCTTTATCCTCTGTATCGTCATCAGACTTGGTCTCTGTACCGTCATCAGACTTATCCTGTGTCTCAATTTCAATCTTACCTTTTTCCGATGATTTTTCTTCATCTTCAGCCGGCTTATTTATTTCACTATTCATTCCATCTACTAAATGAAGTTCCAAAGTTTTACCTTTTATGATTTTCATTCTGTTCATTATTATAACAATTGCAGCCACAGCAAAACATATGAGTCCGAATAACTGGCTTACTTTAAATGCCCCAACCATCAGTGAATCAGACCTGAGTGACTCAATAAAAAATCTGCCAAATCCATAACATGAAACATAAATCATGGCAAGTTCACCATCGAATTTTTTATGCTTCCTGTAGCAGAAAATAAAAATCAAAATCAAAAGATTCCACAGACTTTCATATATAAATGTAGGATGCACAGTTATACATTCCATACCATGAACAATTTCCATATTATTAATCATCTTTTCAGTAATTACATTTGTAGATATATAATATGGAAGTGAACCATGAGCCACATAATATTTAAGCGGTACAGCCATTCTGAATACTGAATTTGTATAGCCGCCAAAGGCCTCACGATTGAAGAAATTACCCCATCTGCCCATTATCTGTCCTACTAGTACTCCCATTGTAACCGTATCCGCAAAAAGGGGGAGGCTGAGATGTCTCTTCTTTGTAAAAATAACTGCAGTAAGCAAGCCGGCAATAAGACCTCCGTAAATGGCAAGACCGCCATTTCTTATATTTATCATATCTAGTATTGTCTTCCCTATGCTTTTACCCGGCTCCACATATGAACCAAGGTCAAAGAGCACATAATAAATTCTTGCTCCAAGAATTGCAGGAATCACCATAATCAGCAGAAAATCCAGATAGTTTTCCTCATTTTGCCCACTGCGTCTGGCTTCCCTGAGTGCAATAAGAAGTGCCAGAATAAATCCTGTCGCAATTATCAATCCATAAAATTTGATTGTAAATCCAAATACAGTAAATCCCCTTGGGATATTTGATAAATCAATTCCAAGTCCCGGGAAAAATATACCGTCCATATGCACCTCTTACTTTTATGTTTATAAAATTCTTAACCGTAAAAACTCTCTCATTTATAGTATGCCCATTCACTGCCATAAACATTCCCATATGCTAAAGTTCCATTTTTATGCTGCACGACTTACATTTCACAACATGTAAATAAGTTATACATTGAATTTGAAAAGTACAACATCTCCATCATGCATAACATATTCCTTGCCTTCCTGACGTACAAGACCCTTTTCCTTTGCTGCTGCCATATCTCCGGAATTTATAAGATCATCATATGCAACAACTTCTGCCTTTATAAATCCACGTTCAAAATCCGAATGGATCTTTCCTGCAGCCTGTGGGGCTTTGGTTCCCTGCGTAATCGTCCATGCACGTGATTCTGTCTCACCTGCTGTAAGATAACTTATAAGTCCGAGAAGTTTATAGCTGGCACGTATAAGCTTATCAAGGCCTGACTCCTTAAGTCCAAGTCCCTCAAGAAACTCCTTTTTTTCATCCTCATCAAGTTCAGAAATTTCCTCTTCCATGTTTGCACAAACTGTAAACACTTCACTTCCTGTAGCAGCAGCATATTCACGGACTTTCTTTACATAATCATTATTTTCACCATCATCTGCCATAGAGTCTTCATCAACATTTGCCGCAAATATAACAGGCAGTTCAGTGAGAAGATCATATTCTTTTATCCAGCCTTTTTCATCATCATCATCTGAAATTTCAAATGTTCTTGCAGGTTCTCCTGATTCCATATGTTCCTTCAGACGTTTTTGGAAATCAAGCTCTTTAGCCGCGTTCTTATCCATGCGTGCATTTTTTGTTGTCTTGGATATACGACGCTCAAGTACCTCAAGATCAGAAAATACAAGTTCAAGATTAATTGTCTCAATATCACGAATCGGATCAACTGACCCTTCTACATGTATTACATTTTCGTCATCAAAACACCTTACAACATGAACAATAGCATCACACTCACGAATATTTGCAAGGAACTGATTTCCAAGTCCTTCTCCTTTTGATGCGCCTTTTACAAGTCCGGCAATATCAACAAATTCGATGACAGCCGGTGTTGTTTTTTGTGAATTATACATTTCAGTCAATACATCAAGCCTTTTATCCGGAACTGCAACTACACCTACATTCGGATCAATTGTACAAAATGGATAATTAGCAGACTCTGCTCCTGCTTTAGTAAGTGAATTAAACAAAGTACTCTTTCCGACATTTGGAAGTCCAACGATACCTAGTTTCATAGTATATATTCTCCTTTAAATTTCCTTGAATTATCACGTTTTTTATTTTTGGGATTTTCAAACATAATAAAATTTGCAACTTCTCTGCCAGGAAAGCCATGACACGCCCATATCCTTCAGCAAAAAATCCAAATAACCAAATTAGTATACACCACCTCAAAGTTTCTGACAATCACGTTAAACTTCTCCATCTTTGAAGTCATATGCTTCATACTTCACATCTTCAAAATTGATAGACCATTTATTCACAAACACCGCAATAGACTTATTAATGGTCACATATCATTTATAATCAAAGAAAAAGCTAAGTCTTAATTTGATTATTATAACATTGTGCTAAAAGGCTTTCCAACGCTTATACAATACAAAAATACTGTGATAAATTAAATTTGCTTAATTCTTTTCTATGTGTTAATTTCAATGAATAAAATGCAGAGCATTTTTCCTGTAATTTATTTATTTTTCTTAAGTCTATTAATTTTAAACAGCGGCAGAAGCCCCTCCCATGAAGTTGTGAGTTGAACCGCATGTTAAGTCGGAGGTTTTTATGAATGATAAAATAATCAGAGGGATGGCTTCAAATAATGAAATTCGTTTTTTTGCCGCTTATACAAAAGAAACTGTTGAAGAAGCCAGAAAAATACACGATTTATCTCCAGTTTGTACTGCCGCCCTTGGCAGGACACTTACAGCCGGTGCAATGATGGGAGCAATGTGTAAGGATTTAAATGAAGTACTTACTATAAAACTTTCAGGAAATGGTCCCGCAAAAAGCGTCACCGTAACTGCCGATGCAAATAGTAATGTGAAAGGAATTATTTATCAGCCTCATATTGATCTTCCGCCTAAGTCAAATGGACACCTTGATGTTGGTGGTGCTATAGGTAATTCAGGTATCATTACTGTTATCCGTGACAGCGGAATCGGCCAGCCTTATGTCGGTCAGACAAATCTTGTCTCAGGTGAAGTTGCTGAAGACCTCACATATTATTTTGCTGAAAGTGAACAGATTCCAACATCAGTAGGTCTTGGCGTACTTGTCGGGACTGACTTGTCTGTTCTTCACGCTGGTGGATTTATAATACAACTCATGCCGTTCGCCTCTGAAGAAACTATCAGTAAGCTTGAAGACAGCTTAAAAACTGTAAATTCAGTTACCGATTATTTTCAGAACTCACTATCACCGGAAGATATGATGCATGAAATTTTAGGCGAAATAACGATTGAGGAAGTAAGATCTGCAAGATATCACTGCAACTGCAGCAGAGAACGTGTTACAAAAGCACTAATTAGTCTTGGAAAAAAAGAAATTCAGGATATGATTGATGATAACAAGCCAATAACTATGCACTGTGATTTCTGTCATTGCGATTATGTATTCACAATCCCTGAGTTAGAAGAAATTCTTGCGGCAATTTGATATAC
>CALMUC010000300.1 GCA_937872845.1 uncultured Lachnospiraceae bacterium
TTTAAATTCATTTATTTATCTGATAGTTCAAGTGCCTGTTATGTTATTTATTGCACTGATACTTGCATCTATGCTTAATAGTAAGAATTTACGCGGGAAAGGGATTTTTCGTACATTGATATTTCTTCCGTGCGCAACATCTCTTGTTTCATATTCTTTGATTTTTCGTTCACTTTTTGCGCAGGATGGATTTATAAATGATATTCTGATTGGGCTTGGCTGGGAAAAGACAGGTTTTGCATTCCTTTCGACAACATGGAGTGCACAAATGATTATAATACTTGCCTTGATTTGGAGATGGACAGGTTACAATATGATTTTCTATCTGTCGAGTTTACAGAATATTGATTATTCCATTTATGAGGCAGCAAAGATTGATGGAGCATCACCAACTCAGTGCTTTATTAAAATCACTTTGCCACTTTTAAGACCGATAATTTTACTTACAGCAATTATGTCAACGAACGGAACACTGCAGTTGTTTGATGAGTCGGTAAATCTGACAGGTGGAGGACCTTCAAATACTTCGATGACAATGTCTCATTATATTTACAATTGTTCTTTTAAATATGTAGCAAATTTTGGTTATTCCTGCGCAATGTCAATATTTGTATTGATATTGGTTGCAGTACTTGCAATGATTCAGATGGAAGTGGGTGATAAGCGTGATTAGTCTGCCAAAAAAAATATTACAATATGTATTTTTGATTTTATGTTCAATTATTTCTGCATTTCCGCTTTTATGGATGATTATTGCAGCCACAAATAAGAGTATAGACGTTATTCGTGGACGTATTTTTCCAGGTTCATACATTTCTGAAAATATGAAAACATTACTTGCCAAGACAAATCTGTGGCAGGCTATGGGCAATTCTTTTAAGAATTCAATACTTCTTACGGTGCTTACTTTGGCTATCTGTTCTCTTGCTGGATATGGATTTGAAATTTATCATGATGAAGCTAAAGATAAGCTCATGAGTATTCTTCTTCTGGCAATGATGGTTCCACAGGTGGCAACAATTGTACCATTGTTTCATATGGTATCTACTATGGGATTTCTTAATTCAATTTGGGGATTTGCACTTCCGACAATCTCTACACCATTTATGATTATGATGTTCCGTCAGAGTGCACGTTCTTTTCCTCATGATATTATTGAATCAGCACGTATTGATGGATTGAATGAATTCCAGATTTTCTTTAAAATGTTTATTCCGATTATGAGTCCGACATATGCTGCGGCAACTACGATTACATTTATGAATTCATGGAATTCTTATCTCTGGCCAAAGATTATTATGGTTAATCAGAAAGCGCAGACTATGCCAATGCTGATTTCTAATATGATAGGCGGATATGTAACAGATTATGGTGAACTCATGTTAGGTGTACTGTTCTGTACATTACCAACAATTATTATTTTCTTCTTCCTGCAGAACAGATTTGCTGATGGCATAACAGGTGCTGTCAAATAGTAATATATATACAGTAATAAAAGAAAATGAAAAATATATTTTTATTTGAAAATCTTTTTGGAATATAAGTGAATATTGACCGGAACTGTAGATAGGAGGAAAATTTGGAAGAATTCAATTACGAAATCGTAAGGAATCCTGAAAATTTTATGCAAAATCGTCTGGAGGCACATTCGGATCATGAATTTTACGGAAGTGAAAATGCAGAAAAAACAGGAGTAAGTGATTTTAAATTACTGTTAAATGGTATATGGAAGTTTTCATATGCAAAGAATTATTCATCTGCAATTATTGGTTTCCACAAAATGGAATATGATTGCAGAAGCTGGGATGATATTAGGGTTCCGGCACATATTCAGATGGAAGGATATGATGTTCCTCAGTATGCTAATACGCAATATCCGTGGGAAGGACATGAAAATATCCGTCCTGGGGAAATTCCGGAAAAATTCAATCCTGTTGCCAGTTATGTAAAGTATTTTGAACTCCCGGATGAATGGAATGACAGGCCGGTATATATCTCTTTTCAAGGTGTGGAAAGTGGTATGGCACTTTGGCTTAATGGCATATATATAGGATACAGTGAAGATAGTTTTACACCTTCAGAATTTGATCTGACACAATATATAAAAAAAGGTGAGAATAAATTAGCTGTAATGGTATTTAAATGGACAGCTGGAAGCTGGTGTGAAGATCAGGATTTCTTCCGGTTTTCAGGAATATTTCGCGATGTTTATTTATATACTGTACCGTGTGTTCATATAAATGATCTTAGAATTCAGACATTACTGGATGATGACTATAAAAGCGCTGAACTTGCTGTGGATATGAAATCAACCAGAGATGGTTTATATGAAATAAGTCTGGAATATGAAGATAAACAGATATTCAGATGTAATGGAAAACTTGAAACAGATACGCATCTTTCTTCTTCGATAACAGAGCCTGAACTATGGAGTGCTGAGTATCCTGCCCTTTATGATTTGAAAATAAAAATATTTGACAGTAAAGGACAGATTCAGGAATACATTTCGGAAAAAACAGGATTTCGCAGATTTGAACTTTTGAATAAAGTAATGTGCCTTAATGGAAAGAGAATAGTATTTAAGGGAACAAACCGGCATGAGTTTGGCTCGAAAAGTGGACGTGTGCTTTCAGATGAAGATATATATAAAGACCTTGTTACAATAAAAAAGAATAATATAAATGCTATACGAACAAGTCATTATCCTAATAAAACATCATTTTACCGTATGGCAGATAGGTTGGGGATTTATCTGATAGATGAAACAAATATGGAAACACATGGTACATGGGATGCGATAGTCAGCGGAATGGAAAATGCAGATTTTGCAGTTCCTGGAAATCGTAAAGAATTTCTGAATCTGGTTTTAGACCGTGCCAGAAGTATGTTTGAACGTGACAAAAATCACCCTTCAATACTGATATGGTCTTGCGGAAATGAATCATTTGGCGGACATGATATTTTTGAAATGACAAAATATTTTCATAAAAATGATTCTGGACGTCTTGTACATTATGAGGGATTTAGAAATGACAGTCATTATCGTTATGCATCAGATATGGAAAGCACAATGTATGATTCTGTTGAGATGATAAAGACGTGGCTTGGCGAACACAGGGACAGACCATATATTAATTGTGAATACGCTCATGCGATGGGAAATTCTTGTGGAGGTATGTCAAAATATACAGATCTGACAGAAGAAGATGAGATGTTTCAGGGTGGATTTATCTGGGACTATATTGATCAGTCACTGACAATAAAAGACAGGTATGGAGTAGAGTATCAGGGATATGGAGGAGATTTTAATGATCGCCCGTCAGATTACAGCTTTAGCGGAAATGGTATTGTTTATGGAAAAGACCGCAAACCATCACCTAAAATGCAAGAGGTAAAATTCAACTATCAGAATATAAAGATTGAAATTAAAAATCATGATGTAAAAATCAGAAACAGAAATCTGTTTACAAATACAGACCATTACAAATGTATATTTATTCTTGAAAAAGAAGGAAAAAAACAAAAGCAGATAATAAGTGAAATTAATATTGAACCATTGGATGAAAAAAATTTTCCGCTTCCGTTTGATGTGCCTGAAAATGATGGAGAATATACAGTAACTGTATCTTTTGTTTTAAAAGAAGATACAGAGTGGGCGAAAGCCGGGTATGAAGTTGCATATGGGCAGCAGGTATATGGACATGTCATTCATAAGCCGAAAAGCACAAAAAAACTGATCATAGCAGACTGCTGGCATGATATTGGAGTGCATGGTGATGATTTTGAAGCCATTTTTTCAAAACTGTATGGCGGCTTGATTTCCTATAAATATGGTGGGAAAGAGATGATTTCAGGCATACCGAAACCAAACTTCTGGAGAGCAATGACAGAAAATGATATGGCAAATCAGTTGCCATTCAGGGCAAATCAGTGGAAAATTGCGAGTATGTATTCATCACAGCACTTTGGACATGGACGTGATATGACCCCATGTACGATAAAAAAAGAAGAAAATCATATATCTGTCACCTATACATATCATTTGGGAACTAAACCTGAGAAGGATTGCAGATTATCCTATACAGTATATGGAGATGGAGAGATTGATGTAAATTTACATATGAATCCTTCTGCAGATGTCGGTGAACTTCCGGAATTCAGTGTAATGTTTAAAATGGACGCCGATTATAATAATTTAATATGGTATGGGCTTGGACCTGATGAAACATATAATGATAGATGTCATGCAAAGCTTGGAATTTATCAGAATACAGTAGAAGACAATATGGCAGAATATCTGGTTCCGCAGGAATGTGGAAATAAGGAAGGGGTTCGATACGCTGAAATAATGGACAAAAATGGCAGAGGACTTCGTTTCAGTGGAGACAATCTTGGGTTTTCAGCTCTTCCATATACACCACATGAAATTGAAAATGCAATTCATTCTAATGAACTGCCTCCTATACTTAGTACCTATATTCGCATAGGCTATCAAATGGGGATTGGCGGAGATGATACATGGGGAGCTTTGACACATCCTGAATTCATGTTAAAAAATAATGATGAAATGGATTTAAAGTTCTCATTTAAAGGAATTTAAGATAAAAGAGGCAGGGAAAAAATGAATATTTTCTGCCTCTTTCTTTTTGTATATATGAATGACACAGATTATGAAAAAATGTTCAGAGAAAGCAGGGAAAATATGTATCAGGATACTTTTATTGAAAACTTTATAAGTAGAAAAAAAACCAGAATGACAGGAATCATTAAAGGAATTTTGACAATAATGACTATACTGACAGGAATAGGAATGATATTTTCACTTTCTATATACTTAATGATACCATTTCTTATGTTTTTAGGCTTTGGATATTACTATTCAATGCATACTGTATTAGATTTTGATTATAGTTTTACAAATGGAATATTCGAGATTGACAGAGTCTGTTTTAAGAGAAAAAGAAAAACACTTTTTTCAATAGATTTGAAGGAAGAACTGATTGTTATCGCACCATCCAAAACAGAACCGGTACAACCTTATATTGGAAAGAAGATGCCAACATATGATTGTACCAGTCATGGGGAAGGCGTTCGCTATTATACGCTGATTGCTAAATTAAAAAGTCATAACGGGCAGGAAATAAAGGCGCTGTTTGAACCTGATGATATTATGATGTCAGCAATTGAGCAGATTGCACCAAGCAAAGTTTACAAAGAAATATAGAAAAACTGCAGGCTAAATAAAAATTGAGGGAACACCTCAAATATCTGAATTATAATATGATTTTTAATTAAAAATACCGGTTTCAAAATGTCAGATTTCAGTCTGATATTCAAAACCGGTATATATTTTTTGATTAATATGAAAATTTTATTATTCTATATACAAAAGTGATTTAGTAGTAGAAATCTTCTCCGGGAAGCTTTCCTCCAATTGAAGAAGGATCAGCTTTATATAATATATTTAAATATCCGGAAAGAGCAGATTTCATTTTTTTACCATTCATAAATACTATATTGCATTCAGGGATAGCTTTTTTTGCCAGAGGGGCTTTTTCAATTATTCCATATTTTGCAACAAGATCTGCTGTTGTACCTTCTGAATCTGATGAAATGAAACTTATGCTGTCGGCAGCTTCTTTAACGAAAGTTTCAACTGCATCAGGATGCTCTTTAAGAAAATCACTGTTTACAATGGTAACACCTGTAATCATTCTGGAATCTTTTGAAACAGAGTCCCATGCATCAGAGAGTGAAAAGGCTGTGGTCAGCTTTTTATTTTTTGTCTCCGCAACAGTAACAAAAGGCTGAGGCAGAATTGCAATCTGAGATGGATCTTCTTCAAGTCTGGCGGCAACTTCAGTCGGTTCAGACAAAAATTCTATATCACAGGTTACATTGTATTTATCCTTTAGATATTTAACTACATATTCTGGTGTTGCTCCCTGACCGGTGGAAAGTATTTTCTTTCCGTTTAAATCTGAAAATGATTTTATTTCAGTATTTCCGGTAACACAATCTAAAACACCAAGTGTATTTATATATAAAACTTTTACATTTCCTTTTGTTTTATTGTAAAGAACAGAGGCTACATTTGCCGGAACAAGTGCTATATCTAAATCACCGCCAACAAAATCAGCAGTAATTTCACTTATGTCAGCAGACATTGTAAACTTATAGTTGCCCAGTGATGTTTTGCTGTCCGACTTATTCATCAGGTCAACAAGCCCTATTGTTGTAGGTCCCTTGAGTGAACCGACTCTTACAATTGTGTCTGTGCTTGAAGCTGCGGCAGTTCCAATTGTAGCATCCGTAAAAGAACTGTCAGTTACTGTTTCTTCAGCAACACTGGCAGTCCCCAAAGATGAAGTATCTGTTTCAGAAGTTTCGGTCACCGAGCTTGTTGTTTGATTTTTTGAAGAAGATGAACCAGATGCTCCGCAGCCCATAAGACCCAATAAAAGAAAACCTGCTGAAACGATTGCTAGAATTTTATTTTTCATTTAAAACCTCCAGAATTTAATTAATTGTGACCGTTGAATTATAGGATGAAAGAACATTATAATCAAGGAAGTAAATGTATGTTGATTTGACATGATTTGAATATCATATGTGGGCATAAAAGGAGTAACCTTTTTATGAAAAAATTTATCATTATAGTTATCTGGATAGGATTATGGTTCGTATTATCACTTTTAATTCATAATCCTGTTCTTTTTGCTGCACCTTCAGATACATTAAAAGCACTTGTAACATTCATTACTGAAGAATCTTTTTGGATATCGGTATTAAAGACATTTGTACTTGTGATTGCAGGACTTTTGACGGCAAGTGTCACAGCAGCCGCAATTGCATTTTTTTCATACAGATATAATTTTTTCAGGGAATTCATCAGACCCTTTATCCAATTTATGAAGAGTACTCCTGTGGCATGTTTTATTGTACTTTTTCTTATATGGTTTGGAAGTGGAAAAATCGCGTTCTATGCAGTTATAACAGCAGTAATGCCACAGATATATGTAGCAATAATGGAAGGAATAGGGGCGGCAGATCATAAACTGTTAGAAGTTGCTGAAATTTATAAAATGAGTTCAATGAAGAAATTCAGATATGCAATATTTCCTACATTGAAGGGGTATCTGATATCTGCTTATGAGATAGTACTTGGAATGAGTTTTAAAAGCGGAGTTGCAGCAGAGGTAGTAGGTCAAAGTGTAAATACAATAGGAAATGGAATATACCGGTCAAAGATATATCTTGATACAGCAGGTCTTTTTGCATGGAGTTTTGTTATTATTCTTATTTCATATTTATTTGAAAAAGTATGTATAATATTAATCAGGAGGATGAAGTGATAATATTTCGTAATGTAGAAATGAAATATGATGACAGAGTACTGTTTTTATTAAATCTGAATATCAAAACTGGAAAAAATTATGTTGTAACAGGAAATTCGGGAACAGGAAAGACAACTCTTATAAGATTATTTGCTGGTCTTGAGAAACCGACAGATTTTGAACAATTTGAAATATCGACAGATAAGATAAGTCTGATGTTTCAGGAAAATAGACTGTTTGATGATTTTGATGCTGTGACTAATATAACAGCGACATGTAAAGTTACTGAAAAAAAAGCATATGAAGTATTGATGGAATTACTTGACGAGAAGGATTTAAAAAGACCTGTGCATGAATTTTCCGGAGGTATGAAAAGACGTGTAGCTTTAGTAAGAGCTTTTCTTGCAGATTCAGACCTTGTGCTGCTGGATGAACCGTTTGCAGGACTTGACCTGGAAAATATTGAATGTGCGGTTTCTTTTATAAAGAAATATCTTAATAATCGTACACTTGTTATAGCTGCACATGATGCCGAAAATTTATCATTTTGTGAAGAGATTTCTCTTGATGAGTGAACTTTCATATATCATAAATATAAGATGCTTTATAGCTGAGAAACTTATAAATGTAATCATATGCCGAAATAAGCTTTTTAGATATAGTGTTTATATGTTATACTTTTATAGTGAAGTCTCATAGTTCGCTTGGGATGAAAGCCATTTTTATGATTATAAAATATATATTGAGGTAAATGAAAAATATCAAAAAGGAGTCAGATATGGTTACAAATGATGAAGGAATTGTCAGTCTGAAGCACAAAGTTATTGCGGAAGTTGCGCGGCTTGCGTGGAAAGATGAAATCACTGACGAAGATCTGGAAAAGATGATATATGAAATAATTCCGGGACCGCGGGCGCAGTATAGATGCTGCGTATATAAAGAAAGGGAAATAGTAAGGCAGAGAATTCGTCTTGCATTCGGAAAAAATCCTAAGCCTGAATCAATCTCTGAGAATATAATACAGGTTCTTTCGGCTGCATGTGATGAGTGTTCTATAGCATCATATACTGTTACAGATAACTGTCGTTTATGTATGGGGAAAGCTTGCATTAATTCATGCAAATTCGGAGCGATAACTGTCGGGAATGACAGGACACATATTGATCCGAATAAATGTAAGGAATGTGGAATGTGTGCGAAAGCATGTCCTTATGGTGCAATAGCTCATCTTGAGAGACCGTGTAAAAAGGCATGCCCTGTAGGTGCAATCGGGTATGATGATTATGGTCTTTGTGTAATAGATGAAAAAAAGTGTATCCAGTGCGGTCATTGTATTCATGCATGCCCATTTGGAGCTATATCATCGAAATCATATCTTGTTGATATAATCAGACACATAAAAGCTGGTGAAAAGGTTATTGCAATGTGTGCACCGGCATCTGAGGGGCAATTTGGACCTGAAATAACAATGGCTTCACTGAAAAATGCTCTAAAAGAATTGGGATTTTATGACATGGTTGAAGTTGGACTTGGCGGAGATATGACAGCAGCATATGAAGCAATGGAATGGGCAGAAGCAATTAAGGAAGGTAAAAAAATGACCACATCATGCTGCCCTGCATTTATAAATATGGAGAAAAAGCATTTCCCTGATATTTACAAAAACAATATGTCAACTGCAGTTTCGCCAATGTGTGCAATATCAAGATATATGAAACATATGAATCCAGGGTGTATAACTGTATTTGTTGGTCCGTGTATGGCTAAAAAATCAGAAGCGGCAGACAAATCTGTTTCTGATAATGCAGATTATGTAATTACATATGGTGAATTTAAAGATTTACTTCACTCAAAAGATATAACACTTAAGCCTGCAGAAGAAAATTATCAGGAAAGTTCGATTTTCGGAAAAAGATTTGCAACAGATCGGAAGAGCGTCGTGTAGG
>CALMUC010000301.1 GCA_937872845.1 uncultured Lachnospiraceae bacterium
AGATGGAAGGTGGCAGAGAAGTACAACAGGCTGCTGGAATTATGTATGAAGCATCGAAACCGGTAACAGGTACTGCGTCGAGAGGTGCGGCATTGTTTAAAAGGCAGGCAATCGCAGCAAAGCAAAGAAAGATTAAGCAGGTTCAGGCAGGTAAGAAGATTGCAAAGAAAGCAGCGAAAAAGACTGTAAAAGATGTGTCGAAAAAAGTCGCTAAAGAGACTACAAAAGAGACTGCAAAGAAAACAGCTAAGATTACGGCTAAGGTTACAACAAAAGTTGCAGCTTCGGCAGCAGGCACAGCAGTTGCGCCGGGAGTTGGTACAGCAATAGGTTTTGCGGCAGGAGAAGTAGTTGGAGCAAAGATAGAACATGACGATATGGTGCGTAGTAATCGTGCAAGAAAAGTGAAATTCTTTTTAGATAAGATGAAAGCACAGAATGATCAGCAGGATTCTCTTGCAAAACTTGTAAAAGATTTGGTGTTTCGTAGAGCATCAATGGTGATTAAGCAGATTATCGCAGTGATTGGTCCGTTTCTATTGCTGTTGGTTCTTTTGATAGCGCTGATATGTGTGCCTGTGATTGCAGTAGTTGCAACGATTTACAATTCACCATTTGCTTTATTTTTACCACCACTTGAAGCGGGTGATACAGTCCAGACAGTTACAAGTGCTTATGTTGCAGAGTTCAATCGTGATGTGAATACTCTGGCAAATGACCATACGGGATATGACAGTGGAGAAGTGGTCTATGTGGATTACGAAGGTACGGATGCTAATCCATCTAATTACTACGACATTATGTGCGTGTATATGGTGAAGCATGGAATTGGGGATGCTGCGACTATAATGAATGATACTTCTAAGGGGTGGCTTCAGGATGTGGTAGATGACATGTGTTCCTATACAACGAGTTCAAGAACAGAATCACATGATAATGGAGATGGAACAACAAGTTCTGAGACAATCCTAAGTGTAAATGTATCAATAAAGAGTTATCGGGATATGATTACCATATATGGTTTTTCTTCGGAACAGATAGCACTTCTTAATGAAATGATGAGTCCAGAGAATCTTGCAATGATTGGCTACTCTGGTGGAGGTGGTGGCGGAGGAAACAGTGTTTCTTCGCTGACACAGGCAGAGATAAATGCCATCTTAAATACGATTAGTGATAGTACGCAAAAGTCAGTATTAAGTTATGCACTGACAAAAGTAGGTTATCCATACAGTCAGGATTTAAGAGATACAGGCAATTATTATGATTGCAGTTCACTGGCATATTATTCATGGAGAGCTGCGGGAGTGGATATCAGTTATGGTGGTGCAACCACAGCAGCTGCGGAAGCACAGGGACTTAACGAAGCAGGAAAGTCCGTAACAGAAGCAGAACTTCAACCAGGGGATCTGATTTTCTACAGTTATACAAACAACGGCAGATATATGAATATCAGTCATGTTGGTATTTATGCTGGAAATGGAAAGATGGTTGAAGCGAAAAACGAAGCAGAGGGTGTTGTATATGGGGACTTCCATAGTGGAAGTGCTGTGTTATATGCAAGACCAAATAAGTAGACAAAGGACAAGGGTGAAGCCAAGAAAGTTTCGCCCTTCTTTTGTAGAATGGAGGAATTTATGAAGTTAGAAGAGATTGTGCTTGTGAAAGAGCATTTAAAAGGAAAAACAATGAATTATCTTTTATCGTTGGATGATTTCATGCAGATTCATGTTGGAAGAAAAACGGATTCGCTGGTCATGGGTGGTCAGATTGCATTAGCACTGGCAAAGACCTTGTCAGAGGATAAGAACTGGATGCAGATTGAGTTTTCAGAGCATAAAAGAGTGGAAGCAAGATTTTGTTCTAGTGAAATGCAGCTAAGAGGATTTCTTGGTGGCAGATTTGATGAGATTGATGTAAAGACAGTATTTGCAGAGGATGTATGTAACGCTTACTGCCTTGATAAAGTAACCAATCTTGGTCTGAGAATTGATGGAAGTACCAATACTAAGTTTCAATTCACTTACAAACCAGTGGACAGCCATTTTGAGCAGGGAGATATTCTTCACAATTTCAATGGCTCGGACTACAGAGTATTAGAGAAGCTATCTGCTAGAAACTTACTTCTTATGGATGTAAAGCAGGGAAGTATGGTAGTTGCAATCGGTTCTGGAATGTACACCAAGTATCCAAAGGGCGAAGAACCTACTGAGGATAATCAGACAATCGGTTTGGAGTGGGATCATGGAGTATATCTTGGGAATACACCGAGCCTTGTAGATTTTTCAATCATCAGAGAAAAGTACGGTGAAGTGAAAGAGATTGAAACCATTGATGATTTCAGAAGCAGTCAGGAGGATTTGTTCAACTTCTATAAGAAGATTGCAGAGAGTCCAATCCTTGAAACCTCTGTGAAAGAGGCTGCTACGAATGCAATGTATGATGTCTTTTGCACTGGCAGACAGGAAGTGTTCTTAAATAATCTATCAGGTGGCAAGTATGATAGTAATTTTATTGGAGCAGCACCTGTGCAGAAAGAGATGGTGAGATAGATGGCAACAAAGGTATTTGAGATAGAGATTAGTGAGCAGCTTTCAAGAGTGGAGAAGATAGAAGCAGAAACACTTGGAGATGCCATTGATAAGGCAATGGAACTTTATTATGGGCAGAAGGTAATCCTCGATGCAGATGATATGAAGGGCGTAGAATTTCAACCTATAGAACAACAAAAAGAGAAAACACGATAAGCGGAGGATAAGGCAATGAAAAAAACTAACAGTATTGACAAAACAATGGAATTTTTAATGAGTGAACTTCATAAGGAATGGGACAGAACTGGTGCTACGAAAGCATCCGTTCTTATTTCTTTAGAGGAAGTAGAGGAAGTGAATAAAACACTTGTAGCTACAATTATGAAAAGACAGGAACAGGCTGACAAAGCTATTGATTTCAAGGAATGTGTCAGACTTTCCAAAGAGAACTATATTCTCTTACGCCTTGCTAGAAAGATTAAGAAAGAAGAAGACCGAACCAATAAATTAGCGTTGGGGTTGGAATTTGAAGTGGCATTGGACAAAGAGGAATTAAAACTATTTAAGGGAATATTCAAAAGCAAAGTTCAGTAAATAATACGGAGGTGATGGAATGAGCGTAGATTATAAAGTAAGAGCAATCTATGAAGAAGAAATTCACGATGTTACAAAGTCAGCGGACAAATGGAAAACTGTACTTCGTCTGGCTGGTAATCTGTATCGTTATGAATTTGATAACATTATTATGATTTATGCCCAGAAGCCACGAGCAACATTATGTGCTGATTATGATACTTGGAAGTTAGTGGACCGATTTGTTAAGAGGGGAAGTAAAGGCATTGCCATCTTCCCTTCAAGAGCATTAAATCCACGAATGAGATATGTGTTTGATATTAGCGATACGGGTGGCAAAAACAAGAACCTGACATGGACATTAGAGGGAGATTTCTTAAAGGATTATCTGGATATGCTTGTGTCAGAAGGGCAGATTAAGCAGTATGATGGAACAGACAGAAACACGATGATGACTTCGCTAAAACACTTTACAAAGACCGAGATCAGAGGCATAATAGAAGAGGAATTCGAAGATCGAATGTCCGAATTAATGCAACTATCAGGTAGTGTGATAAAGGAATTTTTTACAAAACGCAAGGGCTTACCAGAAGATATGAGCATTTCTGAACAGTTAGTATTTCAGAGTGTTATGTATGTGGTAGGTACGAGATGTGGATTTGACTTATCTATGCAAGAACAGGATTTTAGTCAAATCGTAAATGTAACTGATGAAGATACGATTTACCGTCTTGGTTCTCTTGTATGCGATGTCTCCTGTAGTGTTCTGAAAAGTTTTAATCGTAACTTGAAGACCATTGAAAACGAAAGGAGATTATCATATGGCAGAGATGGCGTTAATGTATCACGAAGTGGACGGACTACTATATCCGAACATTCAGATGGAGGAACAGAACCTTCAGAATCTGGGCAAATACGGAAGAATGGCGATGAAGTATCTACAGGAGAACAATCCGAGCAGATACAAGACACTGTTCCGATTCGGGATGCTAGAGGAGAAGATGAAGGAAGTGGAAGAGGAAGCGAACCAGTTGCTAGACCAGCTGATGGAGAGTTATCTTCAGAAACACAAACCAGAGAATCCATCCTCAACAATGGAGATGTGGAAGATCAGAGAACAGGCGAAGATGCAGGCAGAGGAAGTAGTGCTTCATCAAGTAGTGATGACCTTTCATTAAATAGAACATCGGAAGATGAAGAACTGAATAGAGAACTGAATGAATTAAATTCATTTGGAAATAGTGCGGAAGCCGAGTATCATCAGGCTTCCTTTTTTGATGCGGATTTCGGACTAGAACGAAAGGGGCAGGAAGTAACAAAGAAAGCGGCTGGAGGATATCAGTACACTTATATCGAACCAAAGAAAGAATTGGTAGTACCAGCGGAATATGTGAAACAGACCTTAATTCGGGGTTCGGGATTTGAGAATGGAAGAACTCGTATCTGTAAGATATATGAAACAGAGATTGATGCAGGTACAAGAGCTAGACTGGTAAAGAAGGAATATGGTCAAGGCGGAGCAGGGTGGCCATTAGAAGGATATGGACTTCATGGCTATGATACTTTCCATTCACAGGGACTTCGTTTTCAGTGGAGAGATGAGGAAGGCGAAAAAGAAGGTTATATTTCTTGGAAGACAGTAGAAAAAGAGATTGGTGTTCTCATTATGACAGGAGAATATCAGCCAGAGAGACAATCTCTTGATGAAATAGCAATGGATGGTGACAGGGAAGATATTATAGATGCAGATTTTAGAGAAGTGGAAGATATCGAACCTGAGGAAGTAGAAATAATTGATTCCTTTGCTATTCCTGATGAACCAGAAAGTTATGAGAGCAACAGAGTACAGGCAGAAGCGGATAGTTCCCATGAAATGACACCAGAGGAATTAGCAGAAGAAGATCATATGGTTACAATGGCTGAGTATGGTGCAGAGATGAAGGCAGAAGCTGAGAAGCTAGAAGTAATTCCTACAGATTATGCACAGGTCATTGCAGATATGGATGAGGATAAAAGGGATGCAATGGAGATACTTGTAACAGAGTGTTCCATTTATAGTCCGTTTCATCCATTCTTACAGGACTTAGCAGCTTCAACAAGTTTGCTAATGCCAAATCGCTTGGAGTTCTTGTCGGGTATAGCATTAGGTGATAAGGAAGAACGCACAGGATACTGTAATAATCGTTATGGATTGGTTGAATATGTCATGAAACCATTTGAAGTTCAGTTAAATTACAAGAACCGACATGGCGAGCGAGTGAAGGACAGTACGGGATACCGAGAATTATATGAAGTCTTATCCTATATGTCGAAGCAGCCATTTTATTGTGGGGAAGATGCGAAAGCAAGATACTTTGAAATGCTTATCGGTGATAAGGAAAAGATGAAGCCTATTTATCGTGATTTCTTAGATAAGCAGAAAGCATTTGTCGAGAACCAGGAGAAACAGAAAGCTTGGAGTGATAGTTTTCATGGTGGTGCTACTAATGCTGAAGTATCTAGGTCAGAACCAGTTGAAACACCTGTGGATGGAGAAAAGCACAACTTCCATTTCAATCTATGGGAAGTACCAAAAGGTGGAGCTAAGACCAGATATCAGTGGAATGTGGATGCGATTCATACACTAAAACTTGTGGAATCAGAGGGCAGACTTGCTACAACAGAAGAGCAGAAAACTTTGTCAAATTATGTCGGATGGGGCGGTTTATCTCAAGTATTTGACGAGAAAAACGAGAACTGGAAAAAGGAATTTGCA
This sequence comes from uncultured Lachnospiraceae bacterium, assembly GCA_937872845.1. Lineage (GTDB taxonomy): Bacteria > Bacillota > Clostridia > Lachnospirales > Lachnospiraceae > Eubacterium_Q. The sequence continues at coordinate 5,857 of CALMUC010000301.1, forward strand.
GAGTTAAAGGAATTACTTTCCGAGGATGAATACACAGCAGCCAGAGCAACTGTTAATAATGCATTTTATACAGCACCAGAAGTGGCAAGCTGTATGAGTCAGGCATTGGTACAGTTTGGCTTTCGAGGTGGCAATGTATTAGAGCCATCTATGGGTATTGGTAATTTCTTTGGGACAATTCCGACACCATTACAAAGAAGTAACTTATATGGAGTGGAGCTAGATAGCATTTCAGGAAGAATTGCAGGGCAGTTATATCAGAAAGCCAACATCAGTATTACAGGTTTTGAAAAAACGAATTATCCAGATAACTTCTTTGATGCAGTCATAGGAAATGTGCCTTTTGGTGATTATAAGGTATTTGATCCAAAGTACAATAAGTACAACTTCCGTATCCATGATTACTTTATCGCAAAAGCATTAGATCAGGTAAGACCGGGTGGAGTGGTTGCAGTAATTACCACAAAGGGAACGCTTGATAAAAGCAATCCTACCATCCGAAAGTATCTTGCAGAACGAGCAGAACTAGTGGGTGCAGTAAGACTTCCGAATACTGCATTTAAGGATAGTGCTGGTACAGAAGTAACTTCCGATATTCTGTTTCTTCAAAAGAGAGAACGAAAGATTGACATTGAACCTGACTGGGTGCATTTAGGTTATACCGAGAATGGCATTGCAGTAAACAGCTATTTCACAGAACATCCAGAAATGATATTAGGTCGTATGGAGTATGATACTAGAATTTATGGGCAGGACAGCAGATATACAGTCTGTGTAAATGACGATGAGGACTTCAATCTTTATGCAGCGCTTAATCAGGCAATCAGCAATATCAAAGCAGAAATGACAGATTTCGATAGGGCAGTCGATGCAGAGGAAGTATCGGAAGATACCATCCCAGCAAATCCTGATGTAAGAAATTTCACTTACACATTCTTTGAAGGAAAGCTCTATTACAGAGAAAATTCCGAGATGGTAAGACAAAATGTTTCAGATTCAGCGGAGGAGAGAATCAGACTGTTAGATGAAATCAGACAGGTAACAAGAGAACTGATTGATTTGCAGATGGAAGGATGCAGCGATGAGGAACTTGCAAACAGCCAAAGAACACTAAATAAGAAATATGATAATTTCGTGGAGAAGTATGGCTATGTAACATCGAAAGCAAATAAAACAGCATTTCGTGATGATAGTGATTATCCTTTGCTTTGCTCTTTAGAAGAGGTAAATGAAGATGGGGAGGTCAAGAAAGCGGATATGTTTTATAAGCAGACGATTAAGGCAAAAACTGTGATTGATCGAGTGGAGACAGCTGTGGAAGCTCTCAATATCTCAGTAAATGAGTTTGGTGGAGTAAATCTTCCCTATATGCTCAGTATCTATGAACCAGATATCGAAGAAATGAGACAGAATGTGACAGAGGATATGGATGTTCCATTTCCAGAAGTAGAGTTCTCGGATGAACAGACATCAGAATTTAAGAGAGCTGCACTTGTACAGGAATTAGAGGGAGTAATCTTTTTAAACCCTGCCAGCTTCAATGAGAACAATCCAAATGCAGGATGGGAAACATCAGATGAATACCTGTCTGGGAATGTAAGAGATAAGTTTCGTGTAGCAAAGGCAGCAGTTAGTGATAATCCATCCTTTGCCGTGAATGTGGCTGCACTTGAAAAGGTTCAGCCCGTAGATATTGAAGCGAGCGATATTGATGTAAGAATTGGTTCTACTTGGGTGGAACCTACGGATTACGAGCAGTTTATTTATGAACTGGTTAATACGCCAAGAAGAGCAAGGGCAGTCAGAACGGAGTGGTACAATTCAGGCATTCAGGTACACTTAAATAAAATGAGTATGGAATGGTTTATTGAAAACAAAACGATGGATAAGCGTTCTGTGGCAGCTACGAAGACCTATGGTACAAGCCGCATGGATGCTTATTCTATTTTTGAGGATACCTTGAATCTAAAGATTGTAACAGTTAGGGACAGAGTGGATGATGGGGATGGCAAGTATCATTATGTGGTTAATAAGAATGAGACAATGCTTGCTAGAGAAAAGCAGTCCCAGATTAAGGAGAAGTTCAAAGACTGGTTATTCTCAGATCCAGAACGCAGAGCGAAGTATGTGGAGTATTACAACGAGACTTTCAACAACAGCAGACTTCGTGAATATGATGGCAGTCATTTACAGTTTCCGGGGATGAATCCTGAGATTGATTTAAAGCCACATCAGAGAAATGCCATAGCAAGAATACTTCTTGGTGGAAATACTCTGTTGGCACACTGCGTAGGAGCTGGAAAGTCCTTTGAAATGATGGCAGCCTGTATGGAGCAGAAAAGACTAGGACTTGCGAATAAGACCATTATGGTTGTACCAAAACCTTTGATTGGACAGACAGCTTCTGAGTTTCTAAGACTTTATCCTTCTGCGAATATCTTGGTTGCAAGGGAACGAGACTTTGAAAAGAGCAGGAGAAAACAGTTTGTATCCCGTATTGCAACTGGGGATTATGACTGTATTATCATGTCCCACTCGCAGTTTGAAAAGATTCCTATTTCTGCGGAACGTAAGGAGCGAATGCTGAATCAGAAGATTGATGAAATCACCTATGCCATTGATGAAATGAAGTCGCAAAATGGCGAAAGGTGGACTGTTAAGCAGATGGAGTCAGCCAGAAAGAAGTTAGAGGAACAGCTGAAAACCTTAACTGATGAAAGCAGAAAAGATGATTTGATTACCTTTGAAGAGCTAGGTGTAGATTCCATTATGGTTGACGAAGCGCATAATTTTAAGAACCTTGCGATATTTTCTAAGATGAACAATGTATCTGGTATTAGTTCTACAGGTGCAAAGAAGTCTACGGATATGCAGTTAAAGTGTCAGTATCTAAGCGAGATTAACCAGGGCAGAGGTATTGTATTTGCTACGGGTACACCAATTAGTAATACCATGTGTGAAATGTATGTTATGCAGTTGTATTTGCAGAAAGAAGCATTAGAGCAGATGGGAATCTATCATTTTGATTCTTGGGCGGCAAACTTTGGTGAGGTAACAACAGCTCTGGAATTAACCGTAGAGGGAAGTGGTTTTCGATTTAAGAGCAGATTCAATAAGTTTACCAATCTGCCTGAACTGATGAATATTTTCAGGGAAGTAGCAGATGTGCAGACTTCAGATATGCTTGACCTTGATGTGCCAGCACTTCGAGGTGGCAAGGCAATGATTGTAGAAAGTGAACCAGACTGGTATGTAAAACAGGTGATGGAAGATTTTGTGGTAAGAGCAGAGAGGATTCGTAATGGCGGAGTAGATCCATCGGAAGATAACTTCTTAAAGATTACTCATGAAGCGAGACTTCTTGGAACGGATGCAAGGCTGTTAGATAAGGATGCACCGAACAATCCTGATGGCAAGCTGAATAAGGTTGCAGAGAATGTATTTGT
>CALMUC010000302.1 GCA_937872845.1 uncultured Lachnospiraceae bacterium
GGAGAGTTATTTCAAAGTATAGCTGTAGGAAGAAGCCGTAGAAATATTTCCGAATTAATGGATATCAGACCAGATACAGCAAATCTTTTACATGAGGATGGAACTGTCACAGTAGAATCGCCGGAGAATTTAGGCATAGGGAACATCATAGTTGTAAATCCGGGAGAAAAAGTTCCTGTTGACGGAGCTGTTATAGACGGAGTGTCAAGTATTGATACAAGTGCACTGACTGGTGAGTCTGTGCCAAGGACCGTAAGATCTGGAGATAAAGTGATATCGGGATGTATTAATATTTCCGGACAGATAAAGGTAAAAACGGAAAAAATTTTTGGAGAATCAACAGCGTCTAAAATACTGGATCTAGTTGAAAATTCAAGTATGAAGAAGGCAAAGGCTGAGAATTTCATTTCAAAGTTTGCAAGATACTATACTCCGGTTGTTGTTTATGGGGCACTTGCATTGGCATTAATACCTCCGCTTATAAGAATGTTAGCCGGTGATTCGGCAGATTGGTCAGAATGGATTACGAGAGCTCTGACATCGCTTGTGATTTCGTGTCCTTGTGCCGTTGTTATTTCAGTTCCGCTCAGTTTCTTTGGAGGAATAGGAAGTGCATCAAGCCATGGTATTCTTGTTAAAGGATCAAATTACCTGGAAGTGCTTGCTGATACAAATGAAATAGTATTTGATAAAACCGGTACATTGACAAAAGGTGTTTTTGAAGTTGTTGAAGCTTACGCATTTAATGGTTTCACAAAAGAGGAATTAATCACGTGTGCGGCATATGCAGAATCGGCATCCTCACATCCTATTGCGGTAAGTATAAGAAATGCATATGAAAAGGGATCAGAAGGCGCGGAAACAAAGGCACATGATAAAATTGATGTTTCACGTATAAGCGAGATAACGGAGATTGCGGGAGGAGGAGTCTCTGCCGTATTAGATAAAGAAAAGCATATATCAATCGGAAATGACAGGCTTATGAAGCAGATAGGGGTGTCTTATGATAATGATAATTCAGACCGGACAGTCGTATATGTTGCAGAAAATGGTAAATTTGCAGGTAAGCTTATCATTTCAGATATAATAAAACCAACAGCTAAAGAAGCTGTTGCTGAACTTCATAAACAAGGCATACATACAGTGATGCTTACCGGAGATAGAATAGGAGCAGCTGAAAATACGGCAAAAGAAATTGGCATAAAAAATTTTCGTGCAGAACTGCTTCCGACCGATAAAGTTGCTGAAGTTGAAAAGTTAATAAATAAAAATGGAAAGAATGAAAGACTTGCATTTGTAGGAGACGGGATAAATGATGCACCTGTTCTTGCCAGAGCAGATATAGGAATCGCAATGGGAGCACTTGGAAGTGATGCGGCAATTGAAGCTGCAGATGTAGTTCTGATGGATGATGATCCTTTGAAGATAAGCCTTGCGATGAAAATTTCAAAAAAGACGCTGCATATAGTCAGAGAGAATATAGTATTTGCAATAACTGTGAAGGTGGTATGCCTTTTGCTTGGAGCTGCAGGTTTGGTAAATATGTGGATTGCAATTTTTGCAGATGTAGGAGTTATGATACTTGCAGTTATCAATGCCACAAGGTGTTTAATTATAAAAAATGATAAAAATGAAAAAGGTCTGCATTAAATTTCGTTTTATACAGTTTTAGTCGGATGACAAAATCTGTGCGAGAATGTATAATCTGATGTGGCGATAATCTGGAGATAGGAAGTGCAGCTTATGGCATATGAGAAAAATTTATATTTGATTCAAAATATAGCCGAGGCGGATTTTGGGTGCGAGGGAAGACCTGAGTCAGAAGATGATAGAGTGAGTGTTCAGTTGGTCGGTAGTATGGGAGATGCTTTTTGGATTGATCAAAGTGATAATTTTCTGAATTCAAATAGAATTATAGAGCGGGATGTTGTAAGACTTATCAACTCAGATAAAAAATATAAATATACTTTAGAGAGAAAATTTCATTTGCGTGAAGTTATAAAGGAAGATTTTGAGCAGGCATTGAAGATTGAACAGACATGTTTTCCTCCGAATGAGGCTTGTACCGCAAAGGCTATATATGAAAGGATAGAGAAAGCTAAAGATACTTTTCTTGTTGCAGAAGATCTGAAAAATGAATGTATATTTGGTTTTATTAATGGTATAGTAACGGATGAAGAGAAATTTCGTGATGAATTTTTTTCGGATATTTCGCTTCATTATTCAAATGGTAAAAATGTAATGATATGTGGTGTAGATGTACTGCCTGGGTATCGCAATCTTGGGATAGCTAGTCTGATGATGCAGGAATATATAACTGTCTGTAAGAGAAATAACCGGACAAGTCTTATACTGACAAATCATGAAAAACTGACCGGGTTTTATAAAAAACTTGGTTATGAAGACCTTGGACTGGCTGACTCATCTTGGGGCGGTGAAACATGGCATGAAATGAAATTAAAAATAATATAAAGAGGTAAATGTAAAATGAAAACAGCAATAATTATGGGATCAACGAGTGATCTTTCGAAGGTTGAACCTGCAATTGAAATTTTAAAAGATTTTGGAGTTGAGGTTCAGGTTCGCTGCTTATCCGCACATCGTGCACATAGGGAACTTTCCGAATTTATGGATGAAATAAATTCAAATGATACAGAAACAGTTATAACAGCTGCCGGAATGGCAGCAGCTCTTCCGGGAGTAGTTGCTTCTCAGACAACACTTCCGGTTATAGGAGTTCCTCTTTCAGGATCTGTTCTTGACGGTATGGATGCACTTTATTCAATAGTTCAGATGCCTTCTGGAATTCCGGTTGCAACAGTTGCTATTAACGGAGCAAAAAATGCAGCCTGGCTCGCACTTGAAATAATGGCAGTAAAACATGATGAATTGAGAAATAAATTAAAAAATGAGAGAATTAAGATGGAAGCAGCGGCAGTTAAGGCGAATGAAGAGGTTTCAAAAAAATACGAATAAATAATAGAATTGTATTAACATAATTATTTGTCTGATGATTTGATAGAAGGATGTATAACGACCTGTATTTATAGAATGATTGCAGGTATGATTTGATATTTGATGTTACATTACATATAGCCGGGGTAGAAAGTTGTATAAATTTGATTTGCATTGTCATACAAAAGAAGGATCAATTGACGCAAAAATAAGAATCGTAGATTATGCAAGACTTTTGAAAATACAAGGGTTTTCAGGAATGCTTGTTACGGATCATGATTCTTATAAGGGTTATGAAGCCTGGCAGAATATTTCTCCAAAACCGAAGGAACTTTCTGATTTTATTGTATTGAAAGGGGTTGAATATGATTCAAGAGATGGCGGTCATGTTATTGTAATTCTGCCGGATGGAGCAGACTGCCAGCTTATGAAAAAGAAGGGATTGAAACTGAGAAGCCTTGCTCATATTGTACATGAGATGGGAGGAGTTATCGGCGCGGCGCATCCTTTCGGATACGGATATTTTGCAGTAATGAATACACATCTTTTCGGAAAAGATCCTGATGTACTTTATCTTTTTGATTTTATCGAAACATATAATTCAGGAGTCAGATTCTGGAGTAATATCTGTGCAAGTAATCTTGCAAAAATTTTGCGGAAACCGGCAACATGTGGTTCTGATGCGCATATTGCGGAAAGAGTAGGAACGGCATATACTGCATTTAAGAATCCTATTGCATGTAATAATGATTTAATAGAAGTAATACACAGACGTGACAAGCTTTCAATAGGAGCACGAAAGAGACCGGGAATGTATAACAACAGAAATTTTCTGATAAAATATCTGGGGATTTATGGATATTGGATTTTTAATAAAATTGGAGCTTTAATTCATATTTATGGACGTAAGAAGGAATTGAGAAAGCTTTATTTGAAACAGAAGCTGAATGGACATATCTGACACGGAGCAGAATTGAAAAGTATTTGATTGATTGT